>NZ_CALWMU010000003.1:0-128691 GCF_944382095.1 Candidatus Acetatifactor stercoripullorum | reverse complement strand
TCTATTTCTTCATATGATAAATTCAGTATACCACATTTTATTAAATGTGTCATTTATTTAATTTATTATATACTAGCCACTGCTTCGGAACCCGTTTTTGGTTATTATGACCAGGTTCGTGATTTTATTAGCGAGTTTCGCAATTACTTATTAATATTCTACATTGAGGTCTGTGACGGCAGTAAGCCTCAATGCTCCTTAAACCATTGTAAACAAAGGCTTTTTCCTGCCGCAATTACAAAAAAATGTACTGATATCAATTTTTTATGATTTTCAATTTTTTTTAATAGCTTTGATTTTTTAAGATTGAGAACAAAAGAAAAAGATGCTATTTCTAAATTAACACAGCAAAAGCCGTCAGACGCCAATGCGATGAAAAATGAAATGATGAAATAAGAAAGCAATCAATGTTAGGAGGAGAAAAGAAATGGCTGTTACAAAACAAAGAAAGGCAGCGGCAGCAGCGGTGGGACGAAGAACTCCCGGGGCCGGAGGTAAAATAGCCGTACATTTTAAAAAGTATTACCAGCTCTGGCTGTTAGCGCTGCCTGGCATCATACTGACGCTGATGTTTTCCTACATACCCATGACCGGTCTGGTTATCATATTTAAGGATTACAATTTTACGGACGGTATTTTCGGCAGCCCCTGGGTGGGATTTAAAAATTTTGAGTTCTTTTTTGCCAACTTCGCAAATGCCTGGAGGGCAACTAAGAACACGATCATATTAAATCTGCTCTACACGGTGTGCGGAACCATAGTTTCGGTGGCGCTGGCGGTTATGTTCAATGAAATACGAAGCAAAAAGTACTTAAAAACAACCCAGTCCCTTTCCATCATGCCCTACTTTATTTCCTGGGTGGTGGCCGGAGGTATTTTGAGAGCCCTGTTAAATTATGACGGGGGCGCCATCAATAATTTTTTAATGGCCCTTGGCATGGACCGGGTGGATTTTTACAATGACCCCAAGTATTGGAGGATAATCCTGACCCTTTGCAACATCTGGAAATCCGCAGGCTACAATGGCATCATTTACTTTTCCACCATAGCGGGCTTTGACACCTCACTGTACGAATCGGCGCAGGTGGACGGCGCAAATTTATGGCAGAGAATCCGTTACATTACCGTGCCGCTGCTGAAGCCTACTATTATTATTATGTTTTTGCTTTCTATCGGAAAGATTATGAGCGGTGATCTGACCATGATGATGTCCATCACCAATCTGTCGCCTATGCTCTTGGACACTACAGATATTATCGACACCTATGTTTATCGTTCCGTTATTGGTGTGGGAGACTTTGTAATGGGCTCTGCAGTGGGACTTTACCAATCCATCTTCGGATTTGTGCTGGTGCTGTTTTCCAACTGGCTGGTGGGACGGTTTGATAAGGATTATAAATTATTTTAGGAAGGGAGGAAATTATGATGGAAAAAAGAAAGAAAATCAAACGCTGTACTTCGGACAGAGTGCTGACGACAGTGTTCTATGCAGTAGCGGGCGTATTTGCCATAGCGTGTCTGTATCCGCTGCTTCTGGCCATAGGAACCTCCTTTACGGATGAGGCATCTATCACGGTGAACGGCTACAATGTCATTCCCAGGGAATTCAGCCTGGAGGCCTATCAAATGATTTTTGGCTCTCTGGGAAAGAATCTGTTCAACGCTTACTGTGTGACCATAGGAGTTACTGTATGCGGCACCATTCTCTCCATATTGGTTTCCTCCTCTTTTGCCTATGTGCTGACGGTGAGGGAATTTAAACCAAGAGGGGCATTGAATATGTTCCTGTATATCCCCATGATTTTTTCCGCAGGACTGCTGCCCTGGTATATCATGTGCACCAAATACTACCATTTGACTAATAATTTTCTGGCGCTGGTGCTCCCCTGCTGCATCAATGCCTTCAACGTGTTTCTGCTTCGCAATTTCTTCAAATCCATACCGGAGGAGCTTGCGGAGGCGGCAAAGATTGACGGGGCAAATTATTTAAGGATATTCAGCGTGATTTATTTCCCTCTGGCTAAGGTGGGCCTGGTGACAGTCGGCCTGTTCTACGCACTAAGCTACTGGAACGACTATTATCTGTCCTTAATGTTTATCAGCAGGCAGAATATGTATCCGCTGCAGTATTATTTGTACAATATGCTTTCCAATGTACAGTTTATGGCAAACCAGGCCAATGCTTCCCTGGGGTACAATATCAATATCCCGCTGGAGACCACAAAGATGGCTACCATCTGCGTGACCATAGGACCGATCATTTTACTTTATCCCTTCGCCCAGAAATACATTACCAAGGGAGTTATCGTAGGAGCGGTAAAAGGGTGAGAGCACTCACATTCACAATATATTTTTACAAGGAGGAAAACATATGAAAAAGAAACTGATTTCCACATTGCTGGCGGCTGTCATGGCGGTATCTCTTGCAGCCTGCGGCTCTGACGGAGGCACAACGGCATCCTCTGCATCGCCGGACACCACAGCACAGGAAGGCTCCCAGACTGCGGAGGCGGGTACGGAGGCAGAGACCACTGCTGATTCTGAAAATCCCCTTCGGCCCGACACCTTGGACACCATCACAGTGGTGCTGTTTGGAGAGGAGTCCCCTCGTATGCAGGAGCTGATGGAGGAAGAGTTTCAGCAGGTATTTATTGATGAGATCAACACTCAGGTGGAGCTGATGTATCTGCCCTGGACGGAGAACGGAGCGGGCGGAAAGGTAGACCTGATGATCGCCTCAGGACAGGAGTTTGACGCCTGCATCGTGGATCCCGCATGGGCTGCGAACAGCTACAGCAAGGGTTATCTTCAGGACCTTACAGATGTGATCGACACCTATCTTCCGGACTGGCATGAAAACATGGATGAAACTGCCTTTGACGCATATCGGTTTGGAGACGGCGTCTATGCCATTCCCATCGGCAACAAGCCTACGGCGGGAACCTTTAACACAGTCTGTGTGAGAAAGGATATCATGGATGCCATCGGCATGACGGAGATCACCAGCCTGGAGGATTTGACAGAATATGTAGAGAAGGCCTATGAGGAATACGGACTGTATGCTACCTATGAGCTGGCAAACAGCGAATACATTATCAGAGGCGCCAGCGACAGAAACATCAGCGAGCTGACTACGGGACTGTGGGTGGATCAGGATACCCATGAGCTCATCAACTTTGCGGAATCCCCTGAGTTTGAGACGGCGGTGAAGCTGTACAACGAATGGTATGAGAAGGGATTGATTCCCAAGGATATTCTTACTAACACAGTAACCTTGCCCTTCCAGGCAAATATGTGCTCCATCATGAGAGGCACCAGCGGAACTACCAAGATTGAGAATGAGCCGGGCTTAAAGACTATCGTGCCCGAGGCGGAAACCATTGAATTTTATCTGCGCCCTGACAAGCCTGTTTACAAATCCACCTATGAAAACACAGCCTTCCAGGTACCGGTGACCTCTAAAAAGGCCGACAGAGTGGCGCTGTTTGTAAACCTTCTGCAGAAAAATACGGAGCTGGCGGACCTGTTTGCTTATGGCGTTGAGGGAACGGACTACGAGCTGGTGGATGGAAAGGTGTCAAAAATAAGCACTGACGAGCTGTTCTATGAATGGATGATTTATAATGTAAATATTTCTACCCCTACCACAGCTTACACGGATGAGTTTATGGAAGTCTATAAGACCTGGGATGAAGGCTCTATTACCTCTGTTGATTTTGGCTTCAGTATTGATTATACTAATATTAAGACAGAAAAGGCACAGATTGACAGTGTATGGGATGAGCTGGCAAAGCCCATGCTGGCAGGACTTAAGGATTACGACTCCAATATCGAGGAGCTGAAAACTGCGCTGCAGAATGCCGGGTGGGATACCTATGTGGCAGAGATTCAAAGACAGTTTGATGAATTTCTGGCAAATAAATAAGTAATTGCAAAAAAAGAGGCTGTCTGTTCTTGCAACAGGCAGCTTTTTTTGAGAAAATAAGAAAAAACCAAGGGAGGATGAACATGCTGACATTTGAGACAAAAACACCGGAGGAATGCGCAATACCGGGAAAAGCGGTGGAGGAGATGGACAAACGCATGGAGCGTCTTGGAATCCATATCCATGGCTATCTTTTGCTGAGTGGAAAAAGTATTATAGCGGAGCGCTACTGGGAACCCTATGGAAGGGATGTGATTCACAGGATGTACTCCATCACCAAGAGCTTTGCCGCCCTGGCGGTGGGACTTTTGGAGAAGGAGGGACGAATCAGCCTGGAGGATAAAATCTGTCAGTATTTTCCGGAGCTGCTTCCCCAGGACGGAGGGCATCCCTGGTGTCTTGAAATGACTATAAGGGATATGCTTTCCATGAGAACCTGCTATGGCTCCACTACCTTTAAGCGTTATGGAGACGGAGACTGGACGGAATCCTTTTTCCGGGTGGAGCCGGATCATGTGCCGGGCACTGTCTTTTCCTATGATACCTCCTCCGCTCATGTGCTGGCGGCTTTGGTGGAAAAGCTGACCGGCATGGAGCTGCTGGATTATATGCGGGAGAAGGTGCTGGATAAGCTGGGCTTTTCCAAAGAGGCCTATATCATGAAGGATCCCTCCGGCGTATCCCAGGGGGGAAGCGGAATGGTGTGTACCCTGCGGGATGTGGCCAAGGTGGCCTATTTGTGCAATCAGGGAGGCATACTGGATGGAGAGGAGCTTCTGCCCGGTGAGTTCTTAAGGGAGGCTGTGGCCTGCCAGACCCCCACGGATGTTCAGCCCACTCTGGACGAGCAGTGCGGCTACGGCTATATGATCTGGATGCCAAGAGAAGATGGCTTTGTGTTCTACGGTATGGGGGGACAGCTTGCAGTGTGCTTTCCCAAGCTGGATTTTTGCTATCTCACCATGGCGGATACCATAGGCAATCCAGCGGGACTGCAGATGCTCTATGACTGCTTTTACGACACGGTGTACCCTTGCCTGAAGGAGCAAAAGGGCAAAGCACTGACAGTGGGGAAAAACCTTGGACAGGATGTGCCGGATGCAGAATGGGAAAAGCGGCTTC
The DNA here is from genome assembly GCF_944382095.1 of Candidatus Acetatifactor stercoripullorum. NCBI lineage: Bacteria > Bacillati > Bacillota > Clostridia > Lachnospirales > Lachnospiraceae > Acetatifactor > Candidatus Acetatifactor stercoripullorum. Next base: position 123,644 of record NZ_CALWMU010000003.1, on the reverse strand, counting down.
GAGAGGAAACCCAGAATGTGGCCTATACCTTTTATGCCAACCAGATGCAGTGGAGCAGCCTTTGCTTTGACTGGCAGAAGGGGCGGCTTAGCTTTGTACTGCCCTCAGGGGAGGCACAGCTTGACTTTGGAGGTGACTGGGTGCGGGGACAGAAGTTTCCGGGCACAGATTATGCCTGTGAGTGTAAGGGATATTGGAAAATGGGACATTTCCTGCTGCAGTGCTATGTGACGGATGAAGAGCAGGGACATGTGAGCATGGATTTTGCATGGAAGGATGAAAGACTGAGCGTACGCATGGTCAGCACCAATGAGGAGTATTTCGCTTTCTTTAAGGGCTTTGGCTCTGCGTACAGACAAAAGGAATAGAAGGGAAGCCTATGGACAAGGGAATCTGCCAGAAATTTTTGGGGAAGTTTAAGGGGAAGAAGATATTCCGGCATATGTTTGCAGTCTGCTTTGGTTTGGCGGCCATCTGTATTTTTTTATCCTGCATTGTGGGGTTTTTGTGGTTTCGGGCCTCCCAGCTGGAAAAGGAAGAGCAGGACTATGAAAATATGCTGTACGCTTATTCTCTCATGCTTGACAGCTACCGGAATTCGGCAGAGGAAACCATTGAGGTGCTGGAAAATGACAATTATGTAAAGCGGATTATGTACCGGCAGGAATTTTTCTGGGATGATAACACAGGTGTGGCGGCTTCGATGGTGACTAACATGATTTCCGTCAACCCGTTCTTTCATTCTATCTATATTTTCGGAAGCGGGGATTATCTTTTAAAGAGCAGTAATCCCTCTTACCCTATGGACAAGCAAGGGGACAGCCTGATGCAGGGAATCTACCAAAACAGCGTTTTCGGAGAATTTACGCCTGCCTATTATATTGACGTTTACGGAGAGAGCAAAGCCCTTTTATGCCTGTCCAGCGGGGAGCTGGAGCCGGTAAACGGTCAGAAGGAAAGCGGCATTTTAGTAAGTCTGGATATCGGCAGGGTGATGGAGGGCATATTTTCTCAGGCGAAAGAAGGAGAGCAATATCTCCTGACCGACGGACAGGGTAACATTATCTATGCCAAGGGCGGCAGATACCAAAGCAGCAACCCTTTGCAGGAGGAGGCGCTCATATCGCTTCTGCGCAGCTGTACGGGACAGTCGGCAGAGCTGTTAAGGCTGGATGGAGAGAGGTATCTGGCAAGCTGCGTCAATATGGACGGGGAATTTTACCTGGTGTGGCTGGTGCCTTACCAGAATCTTTCCGCTTCCATCCGCCATGTGGGAATTATTTTTGCGGCCATAGGGATATTGGTTGTGATAATTGTGCTGCTGCTGGCGTTTGCTATGTCCAACCGAGTGTATGCTCCCTTAGATGAGATGGTTCGCACGGCCGGAGAAGAGGGAGTTCCCTCCAAGGCTATGTCCAAGAGACTGGCGGACACGGAGCTGTCCACCATTGCAAGAACCTACCAGTCCATGGTGCAGACCCTCAATCATATGAACCTGCGGAAGGAGCAGGAGGAGCTTGCAGCTTATTTAAGCAGCAAATCCACCCAGAAAAGCACGCCCGAGTGGGTGGAGGAAACCTATGGAAGAGAGGGAGTCCACAGCCGTCTGGTATGTCTGCGCATCAGCGATACCAAGGATTTTCATGACAATAATACGGAGGAAGCCATTGCCTTTGAGCTTGAGACCATAAAAAGCATTGTGGAGGAGGTGCTGAAAGGGCTTGGCGATATTCTTGTGACGCCTGTGGACAGAGAATATCTGGCGGTGATGCTGTTTTCGGAGAGCGCCAGGACAGAGGAACAGATCATTTCCGGCATACGAGAGGTATTCGCAGTAACCGGGGAGCTTCTGCACATTGGCATGGATGCAGGGATCAGCAAGGAAAAGGAAGGCTTTGGAGAGCTGAATATTATGTATCAGATGGCAAGAGCCGCCACGGCGTACCGCTTTATGTATGGGATCGGCTCCATTGTGACGGAGGAGGAAATGACGGTAAGGGCCTTAAACGGCAAAACCTCTCCGGAGGTTTCTGCGCTGATAGAGCAGCTAAAGAACGGTGACAGAGAAGGCTTTGCCAGGGAATACCAACACATGATTCAGGAGATCAAGGACCTTTCCATTCAGGCAGCAATGGACACCCTTATGGAAATGGCCTCCCAGATGATCACCTATTACCATACCCTGCACTATCGGTTTGAACCCTTGTCAAAGGCTGACTACGAAGCCTTAAGTCAGAGCCTTTCTTCCTATGAGTACATGGATGACATCGGCGAGTGGTTTTTCCAGCTTGCAGAGGAAATCTGGACGGTGCTGGAGCGGTCCAGACAGACGGGCAGAGAGGACATTGTGGAAAAAGCTGTGTCCTACCTGCAGGAAAACTATGCGGACCCGGGCATCAGCGCCCAGCTTTTGGCGGACAGATACCACATTACGCCCTCTTATTTCAGCAGACTCTTCCATGAAAAGTGCGGATGCACCTTTCCTGATTATCTCACTGCGCTGCGGATGGAAAAGGCTAAGGAGCTTCTGCTATCGGAGGGCAATAAAAGCATACAGGAAATCTGTGAGCTGGTGGGATACAGCAATCCATCCTACTTTAACGCCATATTCAAAAAGAAATTCGGCGTCACGCCGGGGCAGTTCCGAAGGAATCACAGAAACGGGCAGTGATTTTTGTATTGATAGTATTCATGCACCAGGCTTTTATAGCCCCAGTCCTTTAAGGTCTGATAGCGGATGCGGTAATTGCCCCTGGTGTGGCGGCCGGTGGCCGCATAGCGCAGGTACTGCTGCAGATAGGCGTCCACCTGCCTTAATCCTGTGTCCACAGTGAGATTGGGAAAAAACCATCTGCTCCAGGTGAAATCCTCTTCCTCCTCCTGACCGTAGAATTTCCGGTTCATGGCGCGGATAAAGCCGATGGCCGCCTTGTCTGGCGCCAGACCCTTTCTTCGCTGCCACCGGCGCAGCGCATTGGCCTTGCGCCTGATCTTTCCCTTGATCTTGTAAATGGTGTTTGGAGAAAGATCCGCCTCTCCTTTATGGAAGGAAAAGCCAAGAAAGTCAAAGGGCTCTCCGGGAGCGGAAATATGCACCTTTTCGGGATTTATGGAAAGCCCCAGGGATTTCAGCCTCTCATAGAGCTGCGCCTGTCTTTTTTCCAGCGCCTCCAGGGTGGGCGCAAACAGCAGAATATCATCAGAGTAGCGAAAATAGGGTACGCCTTCTTCTTCAAAAAAGGCGTCCGTATCCCGCAGATACACGTTGGCAAAAAAGGGAGAAATGGGAGTGCCCGCCATGGCTCCATGATTTTCCTTCACAATCTGAGAGCCGTCCACTACCCGATCCTCCCCAAGAATCCGGGTAAACAAAGCATATAGAGCGGGATCTCTTTTGCGGAGAAAGGAAAGCTTTTCCAAAAGGAGCTTTACGTCGATGGAATTGAAGTAATTGCTCACGTCTGCCTTCAGGCAGTAAAAGGACCAAATGCGTCTGTCCCTTCGGATGCGGAGGACCGCGTCCCTCACTCCGTAGCCCCGGCGGAAGGAATAGCAGCTTTTACAGAAATAATCGTCAAAGGAAAAAAGCTGAAAGGCGATGAATTTCAAAAGGATACCCTCATCTCCTGAAAAAGTGTAGACGATGCGTTTTTTTGTAGTGCCCTCCTTGTTTACCACACGCTTTAACGGAAGCGTCTGGGGGAAAAGGCCTTGCTGCCAGGCGCTGCACAAAGGCAGATATCTCTTCTGCTCGATAAAGGAAAGCAGCTCCTGGGCTTCCTTCTGGGAAAGATGCTGTTTTGTAAGCTTGTATTCTAAAAAAGCCCGCCAGCTTTCCTCGCTGGCCGCTTTTTCAAGGATGGATGTGTTCATGGGAATTCCTCGTAAAAAGATCACAAATGAAAAGGCTGCCGGCCCGCATTGTATTTGCCGCAGGCTGGCAGCAAAAAGAAGGGGAAAACGCTTTGAAGCCATAATAGCCGTGCTTTATGGCACAGGGCTGAATATGCTTATACTGCCCGCAAAGCATAAAAAAGAAAGCATACTTCGCCCGCCGCGGGCGCAACAAAAGTTGTATTTCCCTTTCTTTTCAGCAAATGAAGGTGGGCTGCAGATTTCAGCCAGGCATGATCTCCTTAAGCTTGTTTATGATATAATCTCTATTGCTTGGAAGATAGGACATAAAGTGAGCATAGGGAACGCCTCTTTCGCTGCAGGCCTCCCTGGCAGACTTATAGTCCCTTCTGCGGTAGTTTCCACGTTTGTTCATAATAATAATCAAAGCTGCAGGCTCACCGTTACGGTAGAGGCCGTAGGTGAAGTGCTGTGCGTTTTCCGGGGCGCCCACCACAGAAGGGGGCACATCCCTGCGCACCTCGCAGTCGCTGTAAAATTCCTTAAAAATTGTTTCCAGGCGGAAACGGACTCCTTCTTCACCGCCATTTTCATAAGAGTAATCCCCGGTCTGGGCAGTGGACGCTGCTTTTGCGGCAGTGGCTGCCGTGGCTGGAGCTGCGTTTGCTTCGCCGGACTTTTCGGTGTCGGAGCCGTTCATAAAGCTGTCTACCACCGAATCAATGGCTGTGTTTAGAACCCTTCGCGCAATCCTGTCTAATATCCCCATATTCCCTCTTTTCCGCATCGAAATGCTGTCTTTTGTTTTTCAAAATTATGACACGATTATAACATGATATCGAAGAGCCTGCAATAGCCTCTTTGCAAAGTCCTTTGCTACAGCCGCACCTGGATGTGATAATGCTCCAGCCAGTATCCCACCTGCAGCAGATAAGCCAAAAGCTGGGGACCGGCCATGAGCTGGCCGTAAAAGGGTTTGCCGTAGTCCGAGGGACACTTGAGAAGGGCCTTTGTTTTTTCCAGATCAATAAAGTCGGAAAGCGGAGTGCTGGTATCCTGCAAAGCTGCCAGAAGGCGCTCCTTCAGCAGGTTCTCGTAGGCCGGATCATAGGTCTTGGGATAGGGGCTTTTTTTGCGGAAAAGCACCTCGTCGGGAAGAAGCCCCCTGGCGGCCTCTCGAAGCAGCCCTTTCACCTGGCCCTTTGGGCATTTCATGCTCCAGGGAACGTTAAAGACATATTCCACAATGCGGTGATCCGCCAGGGGAACCCTGGCCTCCAGTCCGGTGTGCATACTGGTGCGGTCCATGCGGTCTAACAGGGTCTGCATAAACCACCGCAGATTCAGATAGGAGATTTCCCGGCGGCGGGCCTCTTCGTCATTGTCCTGTGAAAGCCTGGGCGTTTCTTTCACCGTGGCTTCATAGGCCGCCCTCACATATTCCTCTATGGGCAGCAGCTCTTTGATTTCGTCCCGAAGCAGCATTGTGCGCGGCGCAAGATCCATAGACCAGGGAAAGCAGTCTGCCTGGAAGCATTCCTTTTTGTGAAACCAGGGATAACCTCCGAAGATTTCGTCGGCGCATTCTCCGGTGAGGGTCACCTTATGACGGGCGGCAACCTGGCGGCAGAAATAGAGCATGGAGGATTCCACGTCAGCCATACAGGGCAGGTCTCGTGCATCCACTGCCTGAAAGAGAAAATCATAGAGGGCCTGGCTGTCACATTCCAGATAACGGTGATTTGTATGGGCATAGGCCGTCATTTTGTCTACCCAGGGACGATCCTGGGAGGGCTGAAAGGCGTTGGCCCGGAAATTGGCGTCGTTTCCCGCAAAGTCAAAGGAATAGGTATCCAGCTGCTTCCCCTGATCTGCAAGGGCCCTGCTGCAGACCGCCGTCACCAGACTGCTGTCCACACCGCCGGATAAAAAGGTGCAGATGGGAACGTCGGAAAGCATCTGCATCCGAATGGCGTCTGTTACCAGATATCGGGTTTTCTCTACGGTCTGCTCCCAGGAATCTTCGTGGGGGCGGCTTTCAAGCTGCCAGTAGGGCGAAAGCTGCGCCTCAGTGCCCTGAAATTCCAGGAAATATCCGGGGAGCAGCTCAAAGATATTTTGAAACACACCTTTCCCATAGGTTTTGGCGGGGCCCAGCCCAAAAATCTCACACAGTCCCTCTCTGTCCACAACAGGCGCAACGCCGGGGTAGGCAAAAAGCCCTTTGATCTCAGAGGAAAACACAAGAGTATCTCCCTGCAGGGTATAAAACAGCGGCTTTACGCCCAGACGATCCCTAAACAGGCACAGTGTCTGGGCGCTTTCATCCCAGACACAGAAGGCAAAAATACCGTTGAGCTGTTTCACGTAATCCCGCCCATGGAGCAGATAACCGGCCAGTATCACCTCTGTGTCGGTGTCTGTGGTAAATTCCATGCCCTCTGAAAGAAGCTCCCTTTTAAGGCCGGGCATATTGTAGATTTCTCCGTTAAAGCAGATGGTGCAGCGGTGATCCCCCCACTGCTTTGACATAGGCTGATGCCCTCCCTGAGGGTCCAGGATAGACAGCCGCACGTGAGACAGGCCGCAGTGTCTGAAAAGGGCCACTCCATCGTCATCAGGCCCTCTATGCTTCTGAATCTGGTTTATCTTCTGCAGAATAGGGTACCATCTGCCTCCATCCTCCAGAAAATTTTTGTGAAAGCTGCTAAATCCGGCAATTCCGCACATATCCACCTCATTTCTGCGCAGCCACGTCTGTGAGAAGGGGCTGCAGCTGTTTGTGCTCTAAAGCCATCTCCAGGGCCGGGAGCAAAAGAGAAGTATCTGCCACAAGAGAATTTGGCTTTTTCTCCCAGTCATCCTGACCGAAGGGCACAAAGTATATATTTTTGGAGTTTAACAAAAGGCCGATGTTTTTCAGATTCATGCCAAGCCCGTCGTTGGTGGAAATGGCTAACACAAGGGGCTTGCTGTTTCTAAGGTGCGCCTTGGCTGCCATGAGCACCGGGGTGTCCGTGATGCCGTTTGCAAGCTTTGCTGCGGTATTGCCGGTACAGGGCAGAATCACAAGAAGGTCAAGATATCCGCCAGGCCCGATGGGCTCTGCCTCCTCAATGCGAAGAATGGGTTTTCTGCCCGTGATTTCTTCTACCCTTGCAAGGTATGCCTCAGGAGCGCCGAAGCGGCTTTCAATGGTCTGGGAGGCGTTGGAGAGAATGGGAAAAATATCTGCTCCGGCCTCCTTCAGCTTCTGAAGGGCGGCAAAGGTTTTGTCAAAGGTGCAAAAAGAACCGGTGAGCGCTGCGCCCACTTTTTTTCCCTCTAATTTCATAAAATCCTCGTTTCTGCGCTGCCTTTTCCCGTAGGCGGCTTTGCGACAGGCAGCGCGCAGACACAAGCCGCATACAATGGATTCTGAAAAACCATGTCTTAAGATATTTTGTCCGTCACGTATTGGGCCAGGCGTCTGGCGGAGCTTGCGCCGGCATATTTTCCGGGGAGACCGGGACAATGCCGTGCCGGGATGCCAAGACTTTCAGCCGCCTCGTAATCCACGCCTCCCTGATTGGAGGCAATATCGATGATCAGCCCCTTTGCAGGAAAATTCTTAAGACAGTCCCTGGTGAGAACCAAGGCGGGAATGGTGTTGAACACATATTCAAAAGAGCTGATTTCCTGCTTCAGTCTGGGAAGCAAAAGGGTGGAAAGCCCCATGGCCTCCGCAGACGCCAGCTCCTTAAGGCTTCGGCTGCACACAGTCACCCGGGCGTCTAAGCCCTTCAGCTTCTGGGCAAGCACCCTGCCGCATCTGCCGTATCCCAGCACAAGACATTCACTGTGGTGAAGGCTGGTATCCTTGTGAAGCAAAGCCTCCAAAACGGCACCCTCCGCCGTAGCGATGGCATTGAAAATAGTCAGGGCCTCGTCCTTCATAAAATCAAAGCAGCCGATTTCTCTTTCTTCGCAGTGCTGCCGGAAGCTTTCGGGAATCACGCCTCCGAAAATTTCCTGATGTCTGCGCAGAAGCCGCTGCAGCTCTGCCAGACTGACAGGGGGCATGGGCTCCTGAAAAAAAATATGGCCCTCCTTCTCAAAGGGGATACCAAACACCAGCACTGCAGCATTTTCCACAGCCTCCCGGAGCTCCTGCGTTTGGTGTATATTTGCGTTTTCAGGAGTTTTTGACACCCCGCAGGCGATCACACGGTATCCCTTTTCCAGAAAAACCGGAGCCATACAGGCGGTGCGCTTGTCTCCGCCGATAATTGCAATATCAAACTTTTTCCATTTTGACAACTTCTGCTGTCTCCTCCCTTTTTCCACTATCATTTTTTAAAATATGTACCTTCCCGGAGGACTGTTACCCATTTCTTTTCAGGATTCTCATAAAAATCTCACAGAAATTTTACAAATGGCGGATATGCTTTATAATAAGAAGGGAAGAGGGCAGGAGGAGGTAAGCGGATGAGAAAAATGCTCATTGTAGACGATGATGCGCATATCAGAAATCTGGTGATGGTCTATGCACAGCTGGAGGGCTTTCAGTGCAGCGAAGCGGAGAATGCAAATCAGGCAGCTGCCGGTTATCATGCTGACGGCCCGCAGCGAGGAATACGATAAGCTGTTAGGCTTCCGGCTGGGAGCCGACGATTATGTTTCCAAGCCCTTTAGCCCAAAGGAGCTGATGGCAAGGGTGAACGCCGTTTTAAAAAGGGCCGGGGGAGAAACCGCCGGAGCCCTGAAATTCGGAGATTTCTGCATAGAGACAGACACACGGATCGTTATGGCCGGGGAAAACAGAATCAATCTTCCGCCAAAGGAGTTTGATCTTTTGGTGAAGCTGGCCCAGAACGAGCATATTGTGATGACCAGAGATCAGCTTCTTTCCTCTGTCTGGGGCTATGAGTATTATGGTGACACCAGAACGGTGGATACCCATGTGAAGTCTCTGAGAGAGCACCTTGGAGACTACAGAAGGCTGATTCAGACCGTATGGGGAGTGGGGTATAAATTTGAGTACAAGCAATAAAAGCAAAAACCATTTTTTCTCCAAAATGTCGGTGCGGCTGTGGTTTATTATGATGGCGGTGGTATTATTTACCATTGTGCTCATGTGGATTGTACAGGTCTTTGTCCTGGAGAGCAATTATGCGGACATGGCTGTGGGTGAAATCAAAAACCAGCTGGAAACTGTCAGGGAGGAGCTTACAACAGGTGATTTGGCGGACAATGGGGAGCTGCTTTCCTATTTGAGCAAAATCATAAACGGCAAGCTGATGCTTGTGGACAAAAACGGCAGCCTCATAGAAATTTACAGCTATGGACATACTCTGAACATGGAAGAAGACATGTCCAACGTTTCGGTTTGGGAGGATATTGAAAACAGTGATGTGTATGAGAATGTGCTTGCCAGGCAGACCTACAGCAGAGAGGTGCGGGAAAACTCTCATCTGGAATCCTATGAGATCGGCCTTCCGGCTGTATACAATGGCGAGGAGGTGTATCTAATTCTGCGGCAATCCTTTTCGGAGCTGAATCAGGTGCTTGGCATGAACCGCAGACAGCTCATTGCCTTCAGTATTCTTCTGACATTAGTGTCAGCTGTCATAGCGGCTGTTTTGTCCAGAAGATTTATCAAGCCGGTACGCATCATAAAGGACACGGTAGACGAGCTGGCAAGAGGCAATCTGCAGGCGGAGCCGGATATTGCGTTACATGACGAGGTGGGGCAGCTGGCAGAGTCGGTTAGAGAGCTGGGGCAGGCTCTGCAGCGGGTGGACGCTTTGCGCAAGGAGCTGATCGCCAATGTGTCCCATGAGCTGCGGTCCCCCCTTTCCCTGATTGGAGGGTATGCGGAAATGGTCCGGGACATTCACTGGAAGGATGAGGAGAAACGGCAGGAGGATTTGAACCTGATCATAAAAGAGGCCAACCGCATGAGCGAGATGGTAAGTGATATCCTGGATTATTCACAGCTGCAGGCAGGTTATCTGCAGCTGCGCAAGGATTGGTACAATCTCTGTGAAATCCTGGAGTCGGAGGTAATGCTGTGCGAGCAGAGTGTGGCAAAAAATCACATAAAGATCACCCTCTCTCTGCCCCAGGGGGAAGCTATGGCATATGTGGATGCCCTGAAAATCAGTCAGGTCATCAGAAATCTTCTGTACAATGCCATCAATCACACCCAGGATGGGGAGTCCATTGTGGCAGAGCTGAAAGAGGAACAGGAAGGGTTCTATGTGGCAGTAAAAAATGTGGGGGACCCCATTCCGGAAGAGGAGAGGTCGTTGATCTGGGAGCGTTACCACAGAAGCCAGCACCAGGGCGGGCGAAATGAGGGAACGGGCCTTGGCCTTTCCATTGTGAGCACCATTTTAAAGGCTCATGGGATGGATTACGGAGTGGATTATGAGGACAAAATGACGGTCTTCTGGTTTCGGTATAGGAAAAAGCAGGATGTTTAGGAGAGAATGCCCAAGAGGAGGTGAAGGGCTTGCAGGACAATCTGGAAAGCGCAAGGGAAACGCTGCGGCAGGTGAATCAGGTGATTCTTGGAAAGGAAAAGGCGGTAAAGGAGGTCATGCTGGCCTTTTTGGCCAACGGACATATTTTATTGGAGGATATACCCGGAGTGGGAAAAACTACGCTGGCGTTATGCTTTTCCAGGGTGATGGAGCTGGATTATAAAAGAGTGCAGTTTACGCCGGATGTAATGCCCTCGGATTTGACGGGCTTTTCCATTTACCGCCGTGAAGAGGAGAAATTTGTGTATCAGCAGGGAAGCGTATTCTGCAATCTGCTGCTGGCGGATGAAATCAACAGAACCTCCCCCAAAACCCAGTCGGCGCTTCTTGAGGCGATGGAGGAACGCAGAGTAACGGTGGAGGGTGTTACCAGAAAGGTGCCGGCTCCGTTTTTGGTGATTGCCACCCAGAACCCTGTGGGAAGCGCCGGCACTCAGTATCTTCCGGAGGCCCAGATGGACAGGTTTATGATTACCATGACCATGGGATATCCGGATTTCGAAAGCGAGCTTTCCATGGCAAAGGCTGTGGGGGAAAGCAGAGGCGTGGATTTGCTGCGGCCGGTTTTGAACAAAGAGAGGCTTTTGGAAATGCAGAGAGAAGTCCAAAGGGTGTTTATCAAGGATGAGATATACCGTTACCTTTTGGAGTTTGTCACTGCTACAAGAAAGCATCCTTATCTGGAACGCGGCGCAAGTCCCAGAGCCACCATTGCCCTGGTGGAGATGGCAAGAGCCGCAGCCTTTCTGGAGGGGCGCAATTACGTGACCCCTGCAGATGTCAGGGAGCAGTTTCCCTATGTGGCGGCTCACAGGATTCAGGAAAACAGGGCAGCCCGGATGGAGGGAATGGGAAAGGAACAGATTATCCAGCAGATTCTAAAGCAGGTCAGGCAGCCTTCCATGGGAAAGGATTAGCCTGGGAAGGGATTGAAATGAGAAAGCTGGTTTTTGCAATTATTTTGGCATTCACCTTTTATATTGCGGGAATGTACCGGCATCCCGGTCTGATGGTTCTGTTTTTTGCAGAAATAGCTTTAACGGTTGTGATGTTTCTTGCCTGTCATTATATGAAACGGAATTTATCTCTGGAGATTCCCCAAAAAAGCGGCGTTGCAAGAAAGGAGCAGACCATCTGGTGTGCGCTGACGGCAAGAAACAAGGGGAAACTGCCGGTGAGCCGTTTCCGGGTGAGACTTAAAGTGCGCTACCCCGGACAGCGTACCTGCAGGACCAAAAGGATATACGGAGAGAGCGGATGCGGAGAAAATCTGCTGCAGTTTGGCATACTGGCCCGGTACTGCGGTCTGGTGCAGCTTAAGGTAGACAAGCTGAAGGTTTATGATTATCTGTCATTATTCCATGCCGGGAAAAGCATTGAACAGGAGATGACGATTGCGGTGTTTCCCACAGAGAGCAGCATAGAGACACAGCTTTGGGCATTTTTGGAAAGCCAAGGGTCCATCCTGTCTGCACAGGCGGCAAAGGGCGCCAGGGAGGACGGGGACGAGGTCCGTCAGATCAGAGAATACCGTCAGGGAGATTTTGTGCGCCATATTCACTGGAATCAAAGCGCCAGAACGGGACAGTATTGGGTCAAGGAGTATGAACGGGAGACAAACGCCCAGGTGTGCCTATGGATTGACCTTTCCGGACAAAGAAAGGCTGCAAGAAGGCAGCTGGACGCATTTTATGAGCTTTTGTGGAGCTTTCTTGTGGGAATGCTGAAAAGGGACATGGCTGTGCAGGCCTTTTGGAGGGAAGAGGGGGGAAATGGGATTCAAACCATGAGAGTGTCCGAAGGAGAACAGTGTCAGGAGCTTTTTTTGTCCCTCTACCGGCTGGAAGCACAAAAAGAGGAACGGGAGCAGGAAGGAACGGGGAATTTCGGGGAAAATAAATATGGCTTTGGGGCTGCCCTTGTGTATTTTGCAGCGGGAGTATGCGGACTGCTTTCACTGATTCCAGCCCTTAACGGGGTGGACAGCAGCCCCTATATGGTGTATCCGGCAGCAATTCTTTTGTGTACGCTTTTATGGGCTTCCTTTTGTTACAGGCGGCCGCTGTTTTATCTGCTCCTTGTCCTGATTCTTCTGGGGGAGGGCGTCACTGCCTTTCTGATGTGGGACAGGCTGTGGGAGCAGGGGACGCAGATCGCTGCCAGCCTTGCGGGGGAAACCAATCTGTCCCAGATGACAGTGACGCTGCTTGTGATGACAATAATGCCGCTGCTTGCTCTTTTTTTGTTTTTACTGGAGTTTATTCTCAGAAAGCACCTGCTTGTATGCCTGCTGCCCTTCCTGTTAGATTACCGCAGGCTGCGGAGGCTGAAAAAAATGAAAGGGGAGGGCTGCCGGAAAGTTTATGCAAGATTTTTGCAGATGCTTCATTTCTGCGGCTGCATGAAGGGATGGGACGGCACAGAACCAGACTTTGCAAAGGAGACGGCAAAGCAGCTTAGCTGGATGAAGGAGGAAGAGATCTGTAAGATGCAGGATATTGTAAGCCAGGCGGCCTTCGGGCCTTCTCAGCCCCAAGAAGAGCAGGAGACCTTTGTATATCAGGTATACTGCAAGGCGGCGCAGGGAATGCTTTCTTCCCTGAAGTGGCATAAGAGACTTATCTTCTGCTTTTTTAAGGCGTACGCTTAAAGAGGCTGATTAAAATGCCGATGATCATTCCCGCAGCGGAGAAAAAGAGCCCCGGCATCATATCGCTTGGGGCAGGAGCCCTGAGGCTGCAGGTGGAGAGCATATTGGCAAGGGAAAAGGTGACGTAAGGGGCAAGCATGTACAGAACGCCGAAATAAAGCAGCACAAGTCCCTTTTTATTTCCAAACGACCTGTCCTTTCCTGCAAAAATGGAGAGGACAAAGGTGCTGAAGGGCAGAACAAAATGGAGGAAAACAAGGGAGTATCCCATTGCGTCCCTACGGGCTCCCAGCCAGAAGGCGGCTGCAGACAACGCCCAGATGCAAAGATAAATCAGAAGCAGATGCTTTATTGACAGCTTTTTAAATTTTTTCTTCATGTTTTCCCCATTTCTGCGCTTTTTTCTTTTAATTTGTTTTTTCTTACAGTGACAGCGTCTTGCTTTTGACGCTGTCATTTTCATTATACGACAGGGAGATTTCCTTGTGCAAGCAATAGTTGAAAATAATCAGAATTTATGCTAAATTTAAAATACAAATATAGGATATAAAAGAGGAATTTCTAAAAATTGAGGATGGGTGGATGAAAAGGTGGATAAGCATCCTGGTTCTGACAGCTATGCTGCTTGGCGCATGCTGCAGAACACAGGAAAACGGGGAAGAAAATCCAGAGACCTATTCTGCAGCAGAAACAGACAGGATACCTGTTGCCTGCTGGGAGACAGCAGATATGCAGATGGCCTCTGAAATCATAGGCGATACCTTGTATTATGTAAAAGGAGATTGGAATCCGGAAAAAGGCTGGATAGACAACGCCTGCATTTACAAAAAAGAGCTGAATGCCGGGGAGGAACAGAAAATTGCAGATTTTGGGGGTAAGGGACTGCTTCTTTTTCTCTTGGATGAGGAGGGGGCGGTGTACAGCCTTTACGGGACAGAAAAGGAAAGCACCGGATTTTTTCTTCAAAAGCAGGACAATGAGGGTAAGCTGGTCTATGAACGTCTTATTGTAAAAGAAGACGACAGCCAGAATACGCAGCTTTTCCAAGGCATTGCAGATGCTTCCATGGGGGAGATAAGCAAAGAGGGAGAAGTGTGTCTGGCAAACGCAGACGGCGGACTTTATCTTTTTGACGCAGACGGAAAGCTTTTGCACAGCGGCAGTGCCGGGTGGGATGCGCAGTCCTATCACAGCGCGCGGAAGGGGCTTGTCAATGCAGGCAGCGAGGGCATTTATACCTACTCCATCGAGGAAAGGGAAATCCTCTTTCAGAAAATGGATACTGCCGGGGGCAGACTGCAGGAAATCAAAAAAATAGACTTAGGTGTGCTTGGTATGGAACAAGGCGCAGTTGAAATCTATGATGGATATGAAATGGGAATATTGATTTCCGACAGCGACGCCTTGTGGAAATATGATATTTCTCAGGACAGTCTGGAGAAGGCGCTGGACTGGGGTGCAGGCACGGTAAATCTGAAGGGTTATATCATTGACGCAATCGGCATAACGGAAGAAGAGGAATTGTATCTTTTGGCCCATACTTCTTACGATGATGTGATTTCAGCAAGGGTGGTTTATCAGGACGAAGAATACATTCCCCAAAAACAGACGGTCACCCTGGGGCTGATTGAAAGCTATGGGGTGGTGACTGAAATTGCAGAAGATATGGATATTATAGTCCTTGATCATAAAAAAGTACTGGAGGACCTGGAGCCTTATTTTCAGACAAGCGATCAGGTGAGTGAGGAGGAGCTTTTGCCTTGCGTGGTGAGAGCGGGAACCATTTCCCAAAGTCTGGTATGTGTGTTTCCCCATTTCCAGATCAATGGATTTTGGGTAGAAAAAGGCACTGTCCAGGATGGCAGCTGGACTACAGAAGAATATCTGGCCTTTGGGGAAAGCGCTCCCTGGGCAGTTTTGATGGATGGAAATCCCAAGTACTATTACAGCGATGTGCTGAGGTTGCTTATGCAGGCAGATATGGACAGCTATGTAAATTGGGAGGAAAAAAGCTGTAGCTTTGAAAAGGAGGAGTTTATTGATCTGGTCAGGAAGGTGAAGGCTCTTCCGCCGCCGCAAAATGCAGACACCTGGGAATATGATATGGACAGCGAGAAATTTTATGAAAATCTCGTGCTGACAAAAACCTTTTATATGAGCGGTATTTACTGCAGCGATGTGATAGAGAGAAACGGAGGGCTTGCTCAGGGGGAATCCTACGAGGTCGCAGGATATCCGAATCAGGAGGGAAAGCCGGTTTTTGAAATCATACCGCCTGTGTCCTTTGGCATAAACAGCGCCTCGGGGAACAAAGAGGGAGCGTGGGCCTTTCTGGAATATTTACTGTCTAAGGAGTATCAGGACAGGGTGATGAGCTTTCCTGTCAGAGAGGATTCCTTTGAAAGACAGCTTGCGCTGGAGCAATACCGGCATTCTGACATGGCCTTTTCGGAAGAGGACAGAGAATTTTTGAGATTTATGGTGGACAATGGGTACTGGCTGAAGGCTTCACGCGCTCTGGAGATATCGGTTATGATATCGGAGGAGATGGCTCCGGTGTGGGAAGGAGAAAAAACTGTGGAGGAAGCGGCACAGATTCTGCAGAACAGAGTTATGCTGTACTTGAATGAATGATTTTATGACGAACAGTATCCGGTTCGTATCCGGCGTATTTTGCGCCAATTATTGAGGAGATGGAAAACTATCCGGAAAAATATGCGGACGCGAGTTTTTTTGTAATGAAAAAATGGTGGTCAAAGGGTGTGCAGACAGGAATCTATGACAATGAGAGCAAAATATACACAAGCTATTTTGACGGCGTCACTGAGGAATTTGATCTCAGCAAGGTATTGACAGAATCTGATGTCTGGGAATGGACTACTGCAGGCGCTTTTCAGACCAAAGAGGAAGAAAGAACCTATATTGCATTGATCGATTTCAACCTTGCGCTGGAAGAGGGGAAAGAGCCAAGTCCGCAAATCCTTCTCCTGGATTATGCAACCGATGATCCAAAGGATTATCATGTGACTCCTTATACGGTGGAGCCGCCCAAAGAATTTTGCTGGGTGGATCAGTGCTACCGGCTGAATGATAAGATATACATTGCAAGCAGCAGAATAATGGGAAGCGACGGAGAAATGCAGCACCTGGGCGCAATCGATTTGAAAAGCAAGGAGTTCTATGACTGTAAGGATGAATGGCAGAATTTAAGCAGGTATGCAAAGAGCAAGTTTGAAAAGGAGTATGCGCCATTCTTTTTCAGAACCGTTTTGGAGCAGGATGATGTGATTGTCTATTCGGCGGCAGTGTCAGAGGCGGATGATATACCCTGTATCGGAGCTGTTTTTATGGCGTGTAAGGAGGGCGTCCCCGCAGCCTACATGAGCTGCGATTTCCGCTGCGAGACGCTGCAGGACGGCATAGAGATCGATTATGTGGAAAAGGGAGAGGAGACCTCTGCCCGGGAATCCGATCAGCAGATCATTGTTCAGGAAAAAGAGGCGTGGGATTATAGTGACGTAATCATTTCCGACATACCCGAGGACGCATCAATACGTGCTATTGCATCAAATGGAATTTATTATCAAATTCAGACTGGTATTGATTATTCTAAAGAAGAGCCAACAACGGAAAATGAATTTCATTTTCTGGACAGTTCCGGTAATGACCGAATGCTTTTACAAAAAAGGATATGCACATGTATAATACGAAGAGCGTCGGCGATAATATGCTTTTGTGCAATGTAACGGAAGACGGCATGGAAATCATCCAGCTTTCACCTGATGGAAATATTCAGCCCCTGTTTCACCAAAATGCACCGCAGTTTCCTTTCAACCAGACCTGTGAACAGTACATGGTGAGTATCCGTAATCATTTTGTGGAAGATTCTCATATGTATGAAAATATTCTTATCCTGGAGGATATGGAGAAGAAGGAAGAAAAGGTAATCTACAGCACGCTATGGGATAATGAGAACGGGATAGGGGAGGATCTGGGCTGCGTCTCCATAAACAACGAGACCGTTTGCTTTACTCTAAATAAAGAATATAAGGATAAGAAAAGCGAACATGTTCTGTTTTTATACGATATCGAAAAAGAAAAAATTGTTGAGGAGATTCCGCTGCGGACACGTGTATGCTATGCAGCGTACGGAGGGGAAGGCGGGCTGCTGTTGTCGGAAACGGACGATTCAAAGTATTTGGAAGAAGCAGGTTCTCTTGGATATATCGAAGATGGAGCCTATGTGGAGACTGCAAAGGTTCCGCTTATTTCAGCTTCCAATCTGATCAGGGATGCCCGTTATACCGGGGAGGGATATTATTTTACTACTGTTGATGCCGCATATTATTGGAATACAAAAGCAAATGAGATTTTTGTATTTGATAATCAGTGGCTGGAAAATAAAAAATCACGAATATGGGCATCTGATGATGGACTGAAATATGTGGGATACGACGGGGACAACACATTTATAAGAACACTGTGGGTAAGATAAAGCTCCGTTCCCGTAACCTTACCAGCGAAAAGACCCACACTTACACTGGGCAGAATGATTTCTGGAGTATCTGCCCCAAAATGAAAAAGAGGACGCTGCTTTGTCATCTGATTTGATGACCTGGCAGCGTCCTCTTAAAAGTCTTACTTTATAGAAGCCTTTTCTTAGCCGAAATATCTCTTTAACAGACCCTCGAATGCCTTGCCGTGGCGAGCCTCGTCTCTTGCCATCTCATGCACGGTGTCATGAATAGCGTCAAGATTCAGAGCCTTTGCACGCTTAGCAAGATCAAACTTGCCTGCGGTAGCGCCGTTCTCAGCGTCAACTCTCATCTCCAGATTCTTCTTGGTGGAATCGGTAACAACCTCGCCCAAAAGCTCAGCAAACTTTGCTGCGTGCTCAGCCTCCTCGTAAGCAGCCTTTTCCCAGTACAGACCGATCTCGGGATATCCCTCTCTGTGAGCAACGCGAGCCATTGCAAGATACATACCAACCTCAGAGCACTCGCCCTCAAAGTTTGCGCGAAGGTCAGCGATAATATCCTCAGGAGCGCCCTGGGCAACGCCTACCACATGCTCTGCAGCCCATGTTTTCTCACCGGACTGAACAGTAAACTTCTCAGCGGGAGCATGGCAGATCGGGCACTCAGCGGGAGCTGCATCTCCTTCATAAACATAACCACATACTTGACATACAAATTTCATACTCTTAATCTCCTTTTCCTTATAAATAGTATTTTAAATTGAAAGAGCTTCCGTTTTTGCACAGTTGCCGCAGGTACCGTAAAAATAAGTTACATGACCGTCGATGGTTCCGTTGAAATTGGCGCCGGCAATCTCCTTAATGCCTTCAATGCTTTCCATTTTCAGGTCTATTACACTGCCGCATTTTGTACAGATAAAATGGTAATGAGGCGAGGTGTCGGCATCGAAATGATCTGTACCGTCCCCCAGGCGCAGACGCTGTATTTCCCCGATGTCAGCCAGAAGGGAAAGGTTGCGGTAAACGGTGCCGAGACTGATATTCGGATTCTGCCTGCGGACATTCATATAAACAACGTCAGCGGTGGGATGGTCGTGTCTTGTCTTGAGAAAGTCTTTTATCATCTCGCGCTGTCTGCTGTATTTTAGTGCCATTGCATCCTCCTTTTCAAAAATCAGTAATCATTACTGTTTTTATTATAAAGGATAATTCCAGATTGTCAATAGGATTTAAAAAATTTTTCAGCGGTATCTTTCCGAAAGGTAAAGCTGCACTCTGTTTTGGATCAGTCCTGTAACCTCTTCCACCGTTTTGTCTCCGGCAAAAAAGGCTTCGCTTTCTTCGCACACAATTCTGAAAACATCATCATCAATGCTTCTGTTGTCCATATGGGAAGCTTGTATTGTTTCCACCAAAAGAGCGATATCCTGCGCAGAAGCATCTATTTTTTCAGGCTCGGCTGTCTGCGATGGCGTCCTTATATATTGCTCAAAACTGTCTTTGCGCACAGGGAAAGAGGCTAAAAGACGGCTCCTTTCCTGATTTTCCCTGGACAGCAGGAATTCTAAGAAAGCCCATGCTCCTTCCTTATTTTTAGAAGCGCTGTTCATGGAAAGCCGCAGCTGGGAAGACATTTTGTGATAGGGCTCCCCGCTTAGGGAAGGATAGCCCTTCCAGCTGGAAGCTGAACCATATTGTTGCTGCAGCAGCAGAAATTCTTCCGTGCTTCCAAAGGAAATTTCCTGCAAAAGGATTGCTCCCTCCTCAAAAAGAGCCTGAAATTCCTCCACAGTCACAGAATCCTCCATAGGCCCTGTCTGTATCATGCACATATCCCTGATTTCCGTAAGAAGCGCCGAAAAAGAAGCGTCAGTAAAATTACATTTTCCTTGCTCATAATCCACAAAGGAATCCATGCCCGCAAAGAGTGCAATGCCAAGGGCCTGCCGATAGGACATATAGACCACCAGGGGAGTGTCAGGGTGCGCAGCTGCATACTGGGTAAACTCTTCAAAGGTCCAGCCCTGTCCGGGGGCAGGAGCATGGCTCACATAAGTATTCACCTGAAAAAAGGGAATCACCAGCCGGAATTTTCCTCCAATCTGCCCCTCCTCCCATACATTTTCCAGAATATTTTCCTTTTGTATAACTTGGCTGTCTTTTAGATAGGGTTCCAGATTCTCAAAAACTTCCTTGTCAGCCAGAGATGCCACATCCAATGCGCTTACATCGATCAAATCCGGCGCTTGGCCCTGCAGAATATCCAGGTATACATTTTCCATAATTTCTCCGGTCTCATCTCTTGGAAAGTAGTGAACCAGCTCTACAAAGTATTTCTGGGAGTATCTGTTAAACTGTCTCACCGTTTCCTCAACATCTGCAGTAGGCTGTCCGTTTATCAGCATAGTTCCAAGGGTTATGGTTTCCTTTTGAGGGAGAAGTCCCTCGTCGGCCCAGGAGATCACAGCCTTTTCGTAAAGCGTAAAGCCAGAAGCGTCTATTTTTTGAAAGAGCAGCACAAGCTCTCCGAGGCTGTTTTCGCCAAGCAGGCGCAGATCGCCGCCGTCCAGATTGATATAGGGATTCTGCCAGGAAAGTATTTTTTCCGGGGTATTTTCCTGCAAATCATAACAGTATAGGCTTTGTCCCGTGGCAATCCAAATGCAGTCCAAGGCACCAAAGACCTGCAGAATTCCTGCTTCATCGCCGTCGTAAGGAAAGGAGATCTGTGCTGTAAACTGGCCGTTTTCTTCGTTTAAATAGTAAAAAAGCAGTTCTCCGCCCATGTCTTGATACCAATAAAACCCATCCATTCCAGAGACAAAGAAACCGTTTTCGGCCAGAGGCATACCGGATTCCCACTGCCCCGTCAGTTGTCCCTCTCTGTCAAAGACAAAAATGCTGCCCTCCCAGGTATACAGGCACAGCCGTCCCGCTGCGTCCACAGTACAGCCCGCTGCATCCGCCAGCGTATCCTGGGGAAGCTCTGTTACAGGAAGCATATAAAGCTGCTGCCCCTTGCAGTCCCATTTACCCACATAATAAGCCTGCTCCTCTTCGGAAAAAAGCAGCTCATACAGGTTTGCGCCTGCATCCAGCACTGCCTGCTTTACACAAGAGCCATCCGTCTGCTTTAAAAGAAGTGTTTCCTCTTCAAAGCTATCCAAGTCTCTCCTGCAGAAGGAGACTACGGTGGTTTTATCCCCAGCACCATCCGTCTCCAAGTCCTTGCTCACATAAAAAAAAATAGGACTCCTCAAGGATACATTCAGACAGGATATTGGGAAGATTTAGATGCACCGCTTCCACTTGAGCCGTGGGAACCATGACCCCGGTGGGAACCAGATACGGAGAAGGGGCTTCTTCCTCTTGTTTTGTACAGCCTGTTATGCCAAGAAAAAGTGCTGTCATTAAGATAAGTAAGGAAAAATGTTTCATAGAGTGTAACGCTCCGGCTTCTGATTTTAAATATGAAAGGTACAGCTTACAACAAGTTGTTAAGAAATTCGTTATAAAACTGCCTCTCTTTATCGCGCATACGATTTACAGCATTGTTATGTCCCATTGGACTGCTCAGATTCTCAATGGCTTTTTGCGCATATTCAACTGCGCTTTCTACTGTGGTTCCCAGTACGGCAAAGTCCTTTCCTGCTATTGTGTTAAGAAATATCTGCTTATAAAGTTCAGAAAAATAAGTAACATTGCCGTCTGTGTTCTTTGAAAATACACTGCCAACTGTCATAAGCGCATTTTCCCATGCTGTCCTCACGGATTTGGGACTGTTCTCAAAAAGCTGATCAAACAGACTGTTATCAGTTAAAAGCATATCTGCATTTCTGAATGCTTCTATGTCAAATTCGTGGTTTAAATACATATCCCAGAAGTCCTCGTGTGCCAGATATGCTTCATACTTATAAATCCAATTCCGCTCACCTTTTTGTCTTTCAAACAATGGCTCACAGCTGTCATAAGCCTCCTCGGAAAGCTGTTTGCTCCACAAAATTTGCCGTCCCGGCTGATTATTGGTATCATCAACACATTCCAACACACCGGTAGAGTGATTGTAATAAAAAGAAATTCCGGAATCAGGAAAAGAGCACACAGAGCATTCCGTTACATTTAGATATTGTGAGCTGATTTCTGTTTGCGCTGCCGTGTCAGAATACCGCTCATACATAGTTAGAAGCTTTTTGCCCTTTGAAAAAAGATCCAACGCTTTCGCATCGGCACATTCTTTCAGAATATTGCACACCATTTCTGTCTGCTCAACCCAATCCACTTTTTCTGTCCTGAATTATTCCCAGGCGGAAATGCTTACATCAATCTGCTTCGTGCAGCCATTCTGCTTTGCGGTTTCTTCATAAATCTGCAAGGTTTTAAAGGAGCCAAATGTGCTGCCGGTTCCCGTTCCGTATTTATCTTCATAAGAGCATAGCGCAAACATTTCCATTCTTGTGGCATTTTGAGGATCAACCCGACTGATATCAATGTTATAAACCTCTTTTTTGCCGTCCAGATTAGAAATAATCTGAACAATGGGTTTATCCGGAGTTGACTCCTCTGAAAGCATTGCCCTCATTCCATAAACCACGGAGCTGCCTTCTTCGGGAATCATAGTTAAGCCAAGAAATATGCCTTCGTCCTCTGATGCTGCTTCTGTCACTGCGCCTACATATACCGTCTCTTCAGATGCCCGTGAATTTCCGGCTGCCTGATATCTGTGCTCTGCACTATAAATGTTGCTGACCTGCATTGTTCCCCCTCCTGTCCTCTGCTTATAAAGTACATTTTCCTTTATTTTAAGCATAACCCCTCACGCTCCGTCTGTCCACAAAATCCTGTTTCAAGCCTTCATTTTTTAAGATTTTTTTTATGATAAAATTCCCCTGTTTTTACACATTGAAGAAAAGAATGTGATATAATAAATTTGCTTTGGAGAAATTTGTTTTGCCGTAGGGTGCCTGGAAAGGAAGATCACATGAAATTTAAAACTCGTCTGCGGGTAACCTTTATCACAATTATAATGCTTCCGCTGGTGCTGACAGCCATTGCTTTTATTACCATCGGGATTTATCTTATGAACATGAACCAGGGCTTTTCCCTGGAGGCCTTTGACTATTCCATGATGTCAGAAGGCATGGAGGCCTTTGTCAATACCACGGATGAAGCTTACTATGTGCTTTTGGAGCAGGCCGAAGAGGATCCTTCCAAGTTTGAGGACAAAGAGTATCTGGAGATGATAAATTCGGAGGTTTCCCGAAAATCCACTTATCTTCTGGTGAGAAAGGGAGATGAGATTTATTATACGGGCAATGAAGCCGCCGCAAGGCTCATTTTTCAGAAGCTGCCGGATTACGGTGAGGGAGAGCTGAGCGAGGATTCCGGAGTTTACTATAATGAACTGGAAAAATATGTAAAGCAGATTGATTTTACCTTTTCCGATGGAACAGAGGGCAGCGTTTTTGTGGTGACCAAGGTGAATGCTCTGATCTCAAGACAGCTGCTGATTGATATGTTTATCGCCATACTGCTGATTTTGGTGTTCACCAGCATGATGCTCACGCAGTGGATACAAAAGGGGGTATTTAATCCCATTGACGAGTTGAATATTGCTATGCGCAAAATCAAGGAGGGCAATTTTGATTATGCCCTTCAGACGGACGCCAAGGGAGAGATCGGGGACCTTTACCGCAATTATGAGGATATGCGGCTGCGCCTGAAGGAGTCCACGGAGGAAAACCACCAGCATGAGGAGCAGAACAAAGAGCTGGTCAGCAATATTTCCCATGATCTGAAAACACCCATCACGGCTATCAAGGGCTATGTGGAGGGCATTATGGACGGCGTTGCGGATACCCCGGAGAAAATGGATAAGTATATTAAAACCATTTACAACAAGGCCAACGATATGGATAAGCTGATCAATGAGCTGACCCTTTATTCTGGAATTGACAACAACCGCATTCCCTATAATTTTCGCCGTATCAACGTGGCGGATTATTTTGGGGATTGTGTGGAGGAGATCGGACTGGATTTGGAGTCCAAAAATATTGAGCTGAATTATTCCAATATGGCGGATCCCTCCACCATGGTCATTGCAGATCCGGAGCAGATGAAAAAGGTAATCAATAATATTATCAGCAACAGTGTGAAATATATGGATAAGCGTCACGGTGAAATAGATATCCGCATTCTGGATGAGGTGGATTCCATCCGGGTGGAAATTGAGGACAATGGCAAGGGGATTGCCCAGAAGGACCTGCAGAAAATTTTTGAACGCTTTTACCGGACGGATGCTTCCCGTAATTCCGCTCAGGGGGGAAGCGGCATTGGGCTTTCCATTGTAAAGAAAATCATTGAGGATCACGGCGGATATATCTGGGCGACCAGTAAGGAGGGGGAGGGGACCTGTATGCACTTTGTGCTGCGAAAGTACATTGAGCTGCAGCCCCAGGAAACAGTGGCATAAGGCGCAAAGCAGCGCAGAAATGAGGTAAAGTATGAGCAAAATTTTAATTATCGAGGATGAAGTAGCAATTGCAGATTTGGAAAAGGACTATCTGGAGCTTAGCGATTTTCAGGTGGACATCTGCAACACAGGGGACGAGGGCCTTAAGACCGCATTAAGCGGTGACTATGATCTGGTGGTTCTGGATCTGATGCTTCCCGGAATAGATGGCTTTGAGGTGTGCAAGAAAATCAGAGAAGAAAAAAATATTCCTATTCTCATGGTGTCTGCCAAGAAGGATGATATTGATAAGATCAGGGGACTGGGACTGGGAGCAGACGACTATATGACAAAGCCCTTCAGCCCAAGTGAGCTGGTGGCCCGGGTGAAGGCGCATCTGGCCCGGTATGAGCGCCTGGTGGGGGCCAACCAAAAGCCCCAGAATGATATTGTGGAGATCAGGGGAATCCGCATCGACAAGACAGCGAGACGGGTTTACGTGGACGGGGTGGAAAAAACCTTTACCACCAAGGAATTCGACCTTTTGACCTTCCTTGCGGAAAATCCCAATCATGTGTTTACCAAGGAAGAGCTGTTTCGGGAAATCTGGGATATGGATTCTATCGGAGACATTGCCACCGTCACCGTCCATATCAAAAAAATCCGGGAAAAAATTGAGAAGGACACCGCAAAGCCCCAGTATATTGAAACCATCTGGGGGGTGGGCTACCGCTTTAAGGTGTAAATGCTTTGTGCCGCGCAGAATGGGAAAGCTGCGCGGCCTTCTTTTCGCTGTGTTTTTCAGTCCTTTTTACATTTCATTGAAATAGAGCTGTACCCGGTTCTGGATGATTTCTGCAGCCTCTGGGGCTGTTTTGTCTCCGGAAAGAAAGGCGTCTATTTCTTCAAACAAAACCTCGCTGATCACCCTATTGTTTATGCTCTGACTTACATACATATGCTCTGTCATAAACCCAAGAGCGTCCTTTTCCTGTTGGGTGACAGCATCCCCCATATATTGGGCCCTCTGGACAAAGGGCTTGTCCAGATACGCCTCAAAGCAGTCCTTTCTCACCGGGAAGCCACGGCCGCTTTCCCCGTACCAGCTCTGCTCCGCTTCTGATAAGAGGTATTCTATAAAAGCCCAGGCGCCGTCCTTGCACTGGGAATTGCTGTAAATGGCGAGCTGCTGTCTGGGGTTCAGCACATGAAAGGGACTGCCGTCGGTGGTGGGATAGCCTACACTTTTTGCCTGACCTTGATATTTTGCGGCGGTGGTGTGGTAGTCGTAGGGGGAGGAATAGTAGGCAAACCGTATCAAAAATTCCCCGGAGGTAAAGGCGTTTATTTCATCGTCCAGGTAAGTGACTTCTGGGTAGTTGATTTGATCAGAATCCTGCAGGTGCAGGGTTCCCATCTGCTCCAGCAGACGGATAAATTCCTCACTGTCAAAGCTGCAGGTTTTCTCCTCCCAATCAATAAAGTCGTCCAGGCAGGCTGTGGTGAGAATCCGGAATACATTGGAATATTGATAGTATTCCAATGGACGGCTTTCCGGATAGTCCTCTTCCAGGGCAAAAAAATCCTCCGCTGTCCAGCCCTGTGCAGAGAGATTTTCCGCCCGGCAGTCCAGAGTATGAATACTGAAGCTGACCACAGCGCCGCAGAAACGATCCCCCACAAAGCCCGCCTCCCAGACAGCGGGCAGCAGATCCTCCTTTGACACCGTATCACTGTCCTGGAAATAAGGCTCCAAATCCTCCAAAAGCCCCTTTCCCGCCAAAAGCTCGGGGGTAATCCATTGAATATCTAAAAGATCCGGAATCTGCCCGCTGCCGTACATCATGGCTTCCTCCAACATGCCGATGTCATAGGTGATAAGCTCCACACTGTATTCCTTGCTGTTTCTGTTAAAGCCAAGCACTAAGCGATCCATGTCCGCATAGGGCGAAACGCCGAGAAGCACAGTCTGCTTCTGCGGAAGGTAAGCCTGATCCACATAAACAATTCTGGCACTTTCCGCCACAGAGGAGCGCCAATCATACAAAAGCACTTCAAGATCTGCAAGATCAGAACTCTGCCAGTCTGCAAAACGGATACCCTCCACACAGGAGCCGTCTATATTGATATTGGCGTCCTGCCAGTCAAGGAGCAGCTCCCCCTGGCTGCTTTCGGGGTCGTAACGCCAAAGACTGCGGCTGGTGGAGAGCAGAATTCCTTGCTCGTAGCCGCTGAAAAGGGCATAAGCGCCGAGGGGAGCATCCAGAAAATCCGTCATTTTCCTGGTTTCTACTGCACCGAAATAGCCTCTTTCCATGTCAGCCCTCTGCAAAAGCATGATATCATCTACGCTTTGGTAATCCTGCTGCCACAGATAGGATGCTCCGTCCTGCCCTGTGACAAGCTCCCCCTGGGAAAGCTCTGTGGGGGAGGCGCCTATATACTCCCCGGCAGTGTTGAAAAAATAACCCATGCCATTGCTTTGGTCCAGCAAAAGGACATTTCCGCCAGAATCCGCAAAGCCCTTGGTCAGATAGGCCGGAGAGGGAACCTGTAGGGTTGAGGTGGGAAAATAATTACAGTAAAGAATTTTCCCAGCAGCGCTTTGCTTCTGCAGATAAAGGCTTTCATCGGACAGACGCATGCCAAACAGGTACAAATTATCATCCCTGTCGGTGAAAAACAGATAGAGATATTCCTCTGACGCGTCTGTCTGCTTCAAAACCGCAGGCTGTGTGCCCGCGTCTATTGGGGCTTGCTGCAGAAAAGACTGCATATTTTCCGACCCTTCTGGAGTAAGGTATTCCCGGTATATTAAAGTATCCTCCACCCAGCAATAAGCATTGATGGGGTCAAAGGGTGCTTTCACCTGTACAAATTCTGCAGTGGGAACCAGAATGCCGGAGGGCTTTGCTGGGGCGTTGTCCGAAGGGGAGCTATCCTCCCCCTTTTGGCCACAGCCGGTGAGACAGAAAAGCAAAAGGAAAAGACAGCTGCCTAAAAGTCTTTTTTTCATATTTCCTCTCATTCTGCCGCGTGAGCGGCTTTGTAATCAGAAATCTTAATCCTCCAATCCGCCGTAAACGGACCATGTTACTTTTGTAATTATAGTATAAGGAAGGATGGAGCGCTTCGCAACTATATTCTGGTGCAGACAGAAAATGAATGTGGTATAATCCCTATAAAGATGCTGTCAGCTTTTAGCCAGACAAAGTAATAGGGAGGATGAAGCTATGCTGCCCCAGCCTTTTTTGGATAGAATGAAGGGTTTGCTTGGAGAGGAATATGAGGTGTTTGTAAAAAACCTTACACAGGAAAGCTGTCAGGCTCTGCGTGTGAACCTGGGAAAGGTGAAGGGGGAGAGTCTTCCCTTTCACTTAACGCCTGTCCCCTGGGCAGAGGGAGGCTATTATTATGAAAAAGAGGATCAGCCGGGGAAGCATCCCCTCCATGAGGCCGGGGCCTATTACATTCAGGAGCCCAGCGCCATGGCGCCTGCACCCCTTCTTGCACTGCAGCCGGGGGAGAGGGTGCTTGATTTGTGCGCTGCTCCCGGAGGAAAAAGCACACAGCTGGCTGCCTGTCTTAAAGGAAAGGGCCTTTTGGTGTGCAATGAGATTCATCCTGCCAGAGCCAGAATTTTGTCGGAAAATATAGAAAGAATGGGCGTGAAGAATGCTTGTGTCACCAACGAAGCCCCGGAGACGCTCTCAAAGCTATTCCCCGGATATTTTGACGCCATTTTGGTGGACGCTCCCTGTTCGGGGGAAGGTATGTTTCGAAAAAATGAGGAGGCCTGCGCGGAGTGGAGCCCGGAGAACGTGGAGCGCTGTGCCCACCGTCAGGATGAGATTCTGGAACAGGCCGCTGAAATGCTTCGGCCTGGGGGCAGGATGGTCTATTCCACCTGCACCTTTGCACCCCTGGAAAACGAGGGAAGTGTGAGCCGATTTTTAAAGAGGCATCCGGAATTTTCCATTGTGCCGGTGGATCAGGAACGGTTTTGCCAGGGGGCCCAAAAGGCGACGGCCTGCCAGGGGAGGCCCCAGTGGATTGAAAACCCGGTTCCGGGACTGGAGGGCACTTTGCGCCTGTGGCCCCATCATGTGAAAGGAGAGGGGCATTTTGCCGCCCTTCTAAAAAAGGCGGGAGAACTGGAGGAAGGACTGCGCCCGGAGGGGAGAAACGGTCTGGAAAAGGGCTTGCCGGAGAGGGAGCTTGGGGAGTGGACGGCCTTTCAGAGAGAATTTTTGAAATGGTCTTTTTCCGGGAAGTATTTGAAATTCGGAGATCAGCTTTATCTTGCGCCCGGGGAGCTGCCAAGCCTTAAGGGGCTTAAGGTTCTCAGGCCCGGACTGCATCTGGGAACCTTAAAAAAGAACCGCTTTGAGCCCTCCCATGCCCTGGCTCTGGCCCTGCTCCCCGGGGAGGCCGTTCATGTGTGGAACCTGGATGCAGAGGATCCTCAGGCAAGGGCTTATTTAAGCGGACAGACCTTTCCGGCGTCGGGGGAAAAGGGCTGGTATCTGATCTGTGTGGACGGCTGCAGCATGGGCTGGGGAAAGCTTGCAGGAGGCATTATGAAAAATCATTATCCCAAGGGGCTTAGAAAATGAAAACAGAGATTCTTTATCAGGACCAGGCATTGCTGATTGTGAGAAAGCCCTCAGGGCTTGCAGTTCAGACTGCCGCCATCGGAAAGCCGGACGTGGTAAGCGAGCTGAAAAATGCTTTGGCGGACAGAGGAAGGAAAGGGAAGGATGAGCCCTATCTGGGAATCATCCACCGGCTGGATCAGCCTGTGGAGGGGCTTTTGGTTTTTGCCAAAACCAAGGAGGCTGCGGCGGCCCTTACAAGCCAGCTTGCCAGGGGAGAGCTGAAAAAGCGTTATTATGCCGTGGTCTGTGGACAACCGCCTAATGACCAGGGGGAATTGGTGGATTATTTGTATAAGGACAAAAATCAAAGGGCGCAGATTTTGTCTCCTGCAGATTCCCATTTTAAAGAGGCCAGGCGGGCGGTTTTGCATTATCGTATTTGCCAGAAAATAGCATTTGGAGATTGCCGGCTTTCTCTGGCGGAAATTTCCATTGAAACAGGACGCTTTCATCAGATACGGGCCCAGATGGCCCATGCCGGGATGCCCCTTTTGGGAGATGTGAAATATGGAAATGAAGAGTCGTTTCAGGCGGCGGAGAAACTGGGCATTGGAAGCGCTGCCCTCTGCGCCTTTGATATCAGCCTGCGCCATCCGGTGACCAAAAGACCTATGCACTTTCAGATCAGGCCTGGCGCCAAGGCCTTTTCTTTTTTTGAAATAGAAACGGATCCCAAGGGCAGCTTATAATTCCGGGGAAAAATACCATACTAATCCTTAGAAAAAGGTGAAGGGGCAATATGGTATGTTAAGCAGATGGAAGAACAATAAAGTGGTGCTGCTGCTTCTTTTGACGGGAGCCGTATATTTTTTTCTGGAGTATATCACCCCCTTGGTGGCTCCGGTTCTGACAGCCATGCTTTTTGTCACAATTTTTGGGCCCACTATGAAAAAAATGCAGGAAAAACTGCATATCCACAGACAAATTGGCGCAATTATTCTTCTGCTGGTGGCAGGTGCAATTTTAGTGTCATTAATCTGGATTTTGTTTTCCTGGATTGTGGGGAGCCTGCCGGGCTGGATTGACGGGCTGGACGCTTTGTATGGAGAGCTTCAGGTGATTGTGCACAGAATTTGCGAGACGGTGGGCGGTATGATCGGTGTGGACAGCGTTTATCTGGAGGACACGATTTTAAGCCGCATCCAGGAGGGAATCGACTATTTTCAGCTGGAAACTGTGCCGGGAATGCTGTCCCAGTCCTGGGAGTATGTGAAGGCTGCGGGGGCTGTGGGTGGATTTTTGATGACCTTTCTCATTGCGGCGGTGCTGTTGGCCAAGGATTATGATGACATCATGAACCGGCTGCTGGACAGGGAGGAATGCCATGTGCTGTTGGAGGTGATCTGCGGCATTATCCGGTATATTGCCACCTTTGTGAAAGCCCAGGTGATTATCATGAGCGTGATCGGGGCGGTGTGCGCTCTGGGTCTTGGAATCGGGGGCGTCCGCCATGGAGTGCTCTGGGGGCTTTTGGCGGGCATTCTGGACGCGCTCCCCTTTGTGGGAACGGGAATTGTGCTGATTCCCCTGGCGCTGCTCCAGCTTTTTTACGGAAGCTTTGGCAGGGCGGCTCTTTGCATCGCGCTTTATGTGGTCTGCATATTTTTAAGGGAATTTCTGGAACCCCGGCTGATTGGAAAGCGTATCGGGGTAACGCCCATTGCGGTGCTGATCTCCCTGTATGCTGGAATCGGTCTCTTTGGCATTTGGGGAATCATCAAGGGCCCTCTTGGATTTATTTTGATTTACCAGACTTATCTGAGCATTCGAAGGAGAATGGAGGCAAAGGAGGGCGTACTTACCCGGGAGTAGAAACACACCTGCAAAATTTGACGAAAGAAGGGGAATGGGCTATGATAGAAGCGTCCGGGAAAAACAGCTTCCAGGACGATAAAACAACAACGGAGGAAATTATGAGCCGTCTTATCCGTAAGTCCAGGGAAACAGAGTCAGCAGCCCTTTCCG
Organism: Candidatus Acetatifactor stercoripullorum; assembly: GCF_944382095.1. Classification (NCBI taxonomy): domain Bacteria; kingdom Bacillati; phylum Bacillota; class Clostridia; order Lachnospirales; family Lachnospiraceae; genus Acetatifactor; species Candidatus Acetatifactor stercoripullorum. The sequence continues at coordinate 93,064 of NZ_CALWMU010000003.1, read as the reverse complement.
TAAAGAAATTTTTCCAGCAGGTAATTCATTATATTCTCTGCCTTTATATCCTTTTGATACTGGGTGTGCTGCCCTTTTATCAGGAGGAGGGCTATTCTCATATCGGAACGGACAAATCCACCTTTTTTAATCAGGTCAGCGTTATGGCCGGAAGGCTGCTTTTTCCCCTTCTTTTGTGTTATCTGGCAGCTTCGCTGATAGAATGCCTCCAAAGGGGCAGAGCAAAAAAGAACGAGACAGAGCAAGAGGGGGAAGGTCTTTGGAAAGGCCTGAAAAAGAGCCTGTCCCTGACAGATGGATTCGCTCTTTTATACGGGATTGTCCTGCTTGTCTCCTACGCCTGCTCCCGGTATCGGGACACTGCCCTGTGGGGTGAGGATTGGTGGTTTATGGGATTGTATCCCCAGCTTGCGCTGCTTTGCATTTATTTTTTCCTGTCCAGACTGTGGAACCCCAGAAAGGAGTTGTTTTTTCTGGTTTTCCCGGTGTCCGGGGTGGTATTTCTTTTGGGCTTTCTAAACCGCTTCGGCATTTATCCACTGGATATGCAGGTGAAAAACGTTCAGTTTATCTCTACCATAGGAAATATCAACTGGTACTGCGGGTATCTGGTCTCAGTGTTCTTCGGAGGCGTGTTCCTGCTGTGGCAGCAGGCGGCCCAAAAGCCCTGGCAGAGGGCTTTGTTTGGCGCATATGTGGCGGCAGGGTTTGCAACCCTGGCCACCCAGGGCAGCAGCAGCGGTATCGTGTCGCTGGCAGCAGTGGTGCTTGTGCTTTTGTGGCTTTCCGCGCCAAAGGGGGAGAGAATGCAGCAGCTTTGGCTGATTTTGCTGCTTTTTTCTGCCGTCTGTCTTATCATTTTTTGTATACGCCGGATATTTCCTGAGAGCATGACCTATTCCGACACAGTTTCGGAGCTTTTGACAGGAAGCCCTCTGCCCATAGTTATGACAGCAGTGTCGGCGCTTGGCTATCTGGGCATTGTCTGGATAAGAAAGAAGAAGGATTATCCGGAGAGACTGGCAGTGGGACTGGCCCGGGGGCTGTGCATCGGGATTCTTCTTTTGGCGGCGGTCATCGGTGCATTGATTTGTGTGAATACTCTTTATCCCGGCTGCATCGGGCCGCTGTCTCAGACCAGCGCTTTTACCTTCTCCCCCGCCTGGGGCAGCAACAGGGGAGCCACCTGGAAAGCGGGACTTATGTGCTTTTTGGAACAGGATTTTCTGCACAGGCTGATTGGAGTGGGACCGGACTGTATGGCGGCCTACCTGTATGGAAACGGGAGCGAAGAGCTGCTTTCCTTGGTGAGGGAACGGTTTGGGGAGGCCAGACTTACAAACGCCCATAACGAATGGCTTACGGTTCTGGTAAACACGGGCGTGACGGGAGCTACAGCCTATGTGGGCATGATTGTCAGCGCCATAGTCAGATATATCAGACAAAGGGATAGAAACTACATAACAGCCGCAGCGGGCTTCTGCCTGCTGGCCTACACCGTAAACAATATGTTCAGCTTCCAGCAGGCTATGAACGTATCCACTATGTTTGTAATTTTTGGGATAGGGGAGGCTTATCAGAGGAGGAAAGAAAATGTTTCGTGAAATGAGAAGAAAAAAACAGCAGTTATCCATGGAGGAAAGCCGCCGGATTTTAGATGAGGGAACCTCCGGCGTGCTTGCCCTGTCCGGCGATGAGGATTACCCTTATGCCGTGCCCATCAGCTATGTTTACGACGGGGACAGGCTTTATTTTCACTGTGCCAAAAGCGGACATAAGCTGGATGCGGTCAGGAGAAATCCCAAGGCGTCCTTTTGTGTGATCGGGCAGGATCAGGTGCTTCCCGAGAAATACACCACATTGTTCCGCAGTGTGATCGTCTTTGGAACCATCCGCATCTTGGAGGAGGACGATGAGAAGCGAAGGGCCATTGAAAAGCTGGCCCTTAAGTATGCGCCGAAGGATACACGGCAGAACAGGGAGGCTTACATTGAAAAGGACTGGAAGCCCTTGTGTATGCTGGAAATGACAGTGGAGCATATCACGGGGAAGGAGTGTATTGAGCTGGTAAGGGAAAAAGGATAAGCATGCTGTCATATTCCAGCTTTCCTTTAGCTGCTTCATCTCTTTCTTATGTAGGCTTCAGCCCAGGACAGCTTTCCCGTGGAATGTAGGTCACAGGAAGGCTGATGGACTGCCTCTCTGTTTCCTGATGGTTCATCAGCCGGTATAGGCAATGGAGACACTCCACAGCTACGTCTTCAATGGGGAGGTAGACAATGGAAACAGAAGGATAGCTCACTTCACATTGATCCAGTACGCTGTTGCCAACGGCAATAAACTTTAATTGCGAAGGTATTTGTATTTTGCTTTCATAAAATGCCCGAAGAGACCCTAACGCCAGTGTATCGCCCAGAAAGAAGATAGAATCCACATCAGGATGCTCCCGTAAAAGCCGTTGCGTGGCTTCATAGCCGCCGCGCTTAGAATTTTCGTTATAATAAATCCAAGGCTCCCGCATACCGTGCTCCATGCAGATATAGGAGAAAAGATTAATGCGCAGCAGCATACCGTTGAAGGTGATGGGACTTGAGATAATGGCTGGTTTCCTGGCGCCGTGTGAAGCGAGAATATCGGCTGGTATAGTGCCTATGGTTCTGTCGTCCATCGTAACTGCAGAGTATTTTTTAGAATAACGGTTATAAAGAACAATGGGCCTTGGAAAGGAAGAGTTGTCCAGAAATTCCAAATCCTCTTCGGTGGCATTGCAGATAATGATACCGTGGCAGGATACGATTAAATCCTCGGCCATTGCTTCTTTTAAGTGTCCGCCTTTATAGGGACTAAGCAGGATTTCACAGGAATAGTCCTGATGGAGAATCTCTGCTTCTATACTTTTAAAGAAACGGATCATGGAATCCGCCCGGGAATCTGCAATCCAAAAAATCAGAATACGATAGTCAAAGCTGTTTCTTGCAGTCCGCAGATTTACGGCCTGCACGTTTGGCTTGTAGCCGCAGTCCGCTATAATCTGGCGGACTCTTTTTACTGTTTCAGGCGATATTTTTCTTTCCCTTTCTTTCCCATTTAAAATAATGGAGACTGTGCTGGGAGAGACCTTGGCCTTTTCTGCAATTGTCTTTATGGTAACCATAATTTCCCCTTTAATAATAAAATAATGAATGCAAAAAAATTATATTTCCAAGCATTGTACAACGTTTTACTTAAAAATGCAATGGGATTTTTGACCAAAAAAGCACAAAAAATAATGTCAAAAAAGCATAATTGACAGAAACTGAATGTTGCTATATCATTAGTACAACGATATAGTAAAACGATTGACTAGTCTATGCGTGAAATTAAAGAGACAAGGAGGAAAAATGGAAAAAGTAATAATTGGCGGCGGCCAAGGCTTTTGGGGAGACAGCAATGATGCCGCCGTACATATGGTAAGGCACAGTAATATCAATTATATGGCGTGCGACTACCTTGCAGAGCTTACGCTTTCTATTATGGCAAGGCAAAAGCTGAAAAATCCCCAGGCCGGTTATGCCGGAGACTTTATTGGCATGATGAAGGAATGTGGCCAGGAGGCATATGAAAAAAACATTAAGGTTCTCACCAATGCCGGAGGAATGAACATTAAAGGGATGGTGGACGTGCTGGCGGCTCAGGCAAGGGAGCAGAAGCTTTATGACATGAAAATCGGATATGTGACAGGCGATGAAATTTCAGCACAGATTCCGGAGCTGCTGCGGCAAGGGGTTACGTTTGACAATATGGACGATACAGGCAGCTTTGAGGAGGTAAAGGATAAAATTTATAATGCCAATGTCTATTTTGGGCATGAACCCATTTTGGATTGCCTAAAGCAGGGGGCTGACATGGTTATTACGGGACGCTCCACAGATTCCGCACTGTTTCTGGCCCCTTGCATGTATGAATTAGGCTGGGAGCCAGATGATTGGAATAATTTGGCAAGAGGCATTATGGCCGGACATTTGTTGGAATGCGGAGGCCAGGGAGCTGGCGGAAATTATGACTATGGATGGCGGGACGTTCCGAGGATGGATGAGCTTGGATTTCCTATTGCAGAGGTAACGAAGGACGATTTTGTGATTACCAAGGCGCCGGACTGTGGAGGAATCATCTGCGAGCAATCCTGCAAGGAACAGTTTTTGTATGAGGTGCACGATCCGGCAAATTATATTACGCCGGATGTGACGGTGGATATCAGTCAGGCTTCCTTAACACAGATTGGGGAAAACCGTGTGAGGGTAAAAAATATCAGGGGAAAGAAGCGGCCTGAGATGTTGAAGGTATCTATGGGCTACCACGCGGGATATAAGGTGGTGGGAATGCTCAGCTTTGCATGGCCTGACGCATATGAAAAAGCACAGTATGCAGCAGATATCATCAAAAAGAAAATGAAAAGAAAAGGACTGCAGGCAGAGGAAGTCAGAGTCGATTACATAGGAGTAAACGCCCTGCATCTGGGAGTAGCCGATATGGACGAGAAAAAGCTGAAGGATGTAAATGAAGTGGTTTTAAGAATTGCAGTCCGGACAGTGAAAAAGGAAGAGGCGTATAAGCTTGTGCCGGAGATTGCCCCCCTGCAGCTGAACGGACCGCCAGGCGCCAGCTTTTTTGGCGGAAGGCCGAAGGTTCAAGAGGTAATCGGGCTGTGGCCGGCGCTGGTTCCAAGAGATGCAGTCAAGCTGGAGAGCCATATTCTCAGGGTTGGGCAGGAGCAATAGCGTGAAAGACAGCGCAGAAATGAGGACGAAAATGCAGATTTATTTGAACCAGATCGCTCATGGAAGAAGCGGAGATAAGGGAGACACCAGCAATGTATGCGTGTTTGCCAGAAAACCAGAGTATTACAAAATTATAGAACGTGAGGTGACGCCGGAGAAGGTAAAAAAGTATTTTGGGGATATGGTAAAGGGGACGGTAACAAGGTATGAGGTGCCTTCCCTTGATGGATTCAACTTTGTAATGAAGCATGCCCTTGGCGGAGGCGCCACCCATTCCCTCAGGCTGGACAGTCTTGGAAAGTCTATGGGAAGCGCTTTTTTACGGATGAAAATCAATGTAGATGAAGAGGAACTTTGAGGTGGAAAATGACAGAGCATGGAGCATTGGAAAATCTGATTGTACTGGATTTGTGCAGGGTGATCGCCGGACCCTTCTGCGGAGCAATGCTTGCTGATATGGGAGCTACGGTGATCAAGGTGGAAATTCCGGGAAAGGGGGATGATGCAAGGGCATATGCGCCGCATATCAATGGGGAAAGCCTGTACTATTCAAATCTGAACAGAAACAAATACGGGATTACTCTGAACATGAAAACAGAGGAAGGTAAAAAAATTTTAAAAAAGCTGGCAGAAAAGGCGGACATTCTAATTGAAAATTTCAGGCCGGGCGTCATGGACAGGCTGGGATTGGGATATGATGCTTTAAAGAAAATCAACCCAAGACTGATTTATGGTGCGGTCAGCGGATTTGGCTCCTACGGATGCTATAAGGATCGCCCTGGATATGATATTATCGCTCAGGCAATGGGGGGGCTTATGAGTATCACTGGACAGAAAGGAGATCCGCCTACCCGTTCGGGCAATGCCATGGGAGATATCCTGGGTGGGCTGAATTTGACGGTGGGCGTATTGGCTGCAGTAAATGCAAGAAACATTACCGGAAGAGGACAGCGTGTGGATGTGGCTTTAACGGACTGCGTTGTGGCGAGCCTGGAACAGGCGGTTCAGAGATATTTTGTATCGGGAAAGGTGCCAAAGCGTCGGGGAAATACATATGAGGCGATCGCCCCTTACGATACGTATCAGGCCAAGGACGGATATGTGGTGATCGGCTGCGGCAACCAAAGGCTGTATGAAAAATTTTGCAGAGATATCATTCAAAGGCCGGAGCTGATTACAGATGAACGATTTCTGACGGTTCCTTTGCGGGTGGAGCACAATGAGGAGATCAAAGAATATTTTGAAGAATGGACAAGCACCAAAACGGTGGAGGAGGTAACAGACATTGTTTTGGCGGCAGGGATTCCTGCAGGTCCCATTTTTGACCTGGAGGATATTTTCCACAATAAACATATCGCACAGGACAGGGAAATGATTGTGCATACCACACATCCTGTGATGGGTCCCATTGTTTTAAACGGGAATCCGGTGAAATTGGAAGAAACAAAAGTAAATGTTGTCAGAAAACCTTCCCCTACGCTGGGCGAGGATAATCTTTTTGTATTCAAGGGCTGTCTTGGGATGAGCGAGCAGGAAATACAGCAGCTGAAGGAAAAAGATGTCATTTGATACAGGCTTTATTGGGGTTAAAATGAAATCAGTGCTGTGAATGATGCAGATAAGATGACTGAGAAGGAGGACAAAGATGAAGAAGAAATTGTTAGCGATTGTTTTGGCAGTAACCATGCTTGCGGGAGTGACAGCCGGGTGCGGAAGCGCCGATAATGGCGAAGACACTCAGGCATCGGGAACCACAAGCGATGAGACGGCGGGAGCCGGAGGAGAAGCCGGGGAAACGGTACAGGAGGGTGAGCCTGTATACGGAGGAACCCTTCGCTTTGCAACGCCAAATAGCTGTGCGTCACCAGGGTATACCCCTACGGCAACGGATAATAGCTCGCTGCTGTATTTGAACACTGCCTATGAATCTCTGACGTATTTTGACGAAGAGGGGAACATTATTCCGAGGCTTGCCACCGAATGGGTGGTGGATGCGGAGGAACCCAGCATTACCTGGACATTGAGAGAGGGCGTAACATTTGCCGACGGAATGGAATTTAATGCAGAGGCAGTGGCGGTAAACATAGCCGAATACCAGGAAGCGGCAAGAACAGAGACCAGCAATATTAAGAGCTGTGAAATTATAGACGATACCCATATCAAGATGGTGCTCAACGAAATGAATTCATCCAGCGTGGAGTCAATCGGCTTCTTCGTTTATTATATGTCGCCTGCGGCATTGGAGGATCCCAGTGTTTTGGAATCCAGCACCTGTGGAACCGGTGCGTTTCAGCTGACAGAGTTTGAGAACAATGTATTCTATAGATACGAGAAAAATGAAAACTACTGGCAGGAGGGAAAACCCTATCTGGACGCGGTGGAAATCACTATTGTAGCAGAGCCCACAACCATGGCCACAGCCTTTAAGGCGAGCGAGTACGATATGATGCTGATTCAGAATAACCCCACCCTTATAACGGAATTGAATGCCTTATCCGGTGTGGTGGCGGAGAGAAATACATCTGGTCAGGGCCTTGTTGCCACCGGCCTGATCCCCAACAGTGCGGATCCCGATTCCCCCTGGGCGGATGAAAGGGTCAGAAGGGCGCTGTGCTATGCTCTCGATGTGGATCTGCTGGTAGAGGCCTTTATGTTTAACACTACGGAAACCACAGATCAATGGGCTGCAAAGGGTTCTCTTTTGTATAATGATGACATTAATCATTATACCTATGATCCGGACAGGGCGCGGGAGCTGCTGGCAGAGGCAGGATACCCGGATGGATTTGACACAAAGCTTTATTGTACAACGTCTTCAAAAGATATCCTGACATCGGCGGCAAATATGCTGGGTGAGGTGGGGATTAACTGTGAAATTATCCAGGTTGACGTGGCTACCCAGACAGAGCTTTACAGCACAGGGACATGGGAAGGATTGATGCTGCACTTCGCTTCTATTTCTCCTGATCTGGGGCTTTATATGGGCCGTCATCTGGATGAGGACGGAGCGTTTTATGCGAAGGGAATCCAGCATCCCCAGGAAGCAATGGATCTGCTGGCGCAGATCCGCGGAGAAACGGATGTAGAGACAAAGATTGCTTTGTCAAAGGATATGCAGGAGCTGATTTATGATGCGGAGAACGGATTGGCGCTTTTCGGAAGACCCTTATATATTGGAGGAAGCGTGTATTTTAAATATGATTATGTGAAAGATGATAAGGCTGCTATGGCATTTGTGTCCGCCTGGAATGTGTGGGACTGCTGGCTGGATCAGTAACTGACGGTATCCGGTGTATCTGAATTGGCTGACCCCATTTGGATATACCGGATTGCTTGTTAAAGGAGAAGAAGATGAGAAATAAGATATTGAAAATGATAGGCCGGCGTATTGTACAGTCCTGTATTACCATTTTTTTAGTTACATTGATTGTATTTATGCTGATACAGATGGTTCCAGGAGACGCTGTCACCAATTTTTTGGGAGCGTCCGCAACGGAGGAGCAGATTGCGTATTATACGCAGCTTTATGGGTATGATCAGCCGGTGATCGTCCAATATTTCAAATGGATCAGCGGATTATTCCACGGGACAATGGGGCTTTCCATCAGCTACCAGCGGGAAATTTCAGAGGTTATATTCCCTCGTTTTCTGACAACCCTTTCTGTTGTGATACCGGCCTTTATCATAGCGGTGGTAGCGGGAATTCTGCTTGGAATTGCAGCAGCCCAGAACCGGGGAAAATGGATTGATACGATCGTTTCTTTCTTTGCCAATATCGGTGTATCTATGCCTGTTTTCTGGCTGGGCATTGTGCTGATGCTGGTGTTTGGTCTTCAGCTTGGGATTCTGCCTACGTCTGGATACACGGGGATAAGCAATGGCGCAGGCGAGTGGATACAGCATCTGATATTACCTGTACTGACGCTGAGTGCAGGAGTTGTGGCACAGTTTATGCGTCAGACCAGATCCTCCATGCTGGAGGTGATCCGGCAGGATTATGTTACAACTGCAAAGGCAAAGGGCGTGGATAAGAAGACTATTATTGCGAAGCATCAGCTGAGAAACGCCCTGATTCCCATTGTGACAGTGATGGGAAACCGCCTTGGAGGAATGGTCGGAGGAACGGTATTGATTGAGAGCTTATTTGTGATTCCCGGTCTGGGTAATCTGATGATTACCTCTATCAACAGCAGAGATTATATGGTAGTGGCAAATGGTGTGCTTGTCATTGCAGTTTTTGTGGCATTATGCAATTTGATTGTTGATATTCTATATGGAATCATTGATCCCAGAACGAGGTAGGAGGAACGCATATGTCAAAAATGAAGAGAAGCAGCAGGTGGAAGAATTCAAGAATCCTAAAGGTGCTTTTTTCCCGAAGGACAATTGTCCTTTGCATGATTGTTTTGGCGTTGATGATTCTGGCGGCAGTTTTTGCTCCTCTGATTGCACCTTATGAACCAAATGAGGACAATTTAAGGAGCGTTCTGCAAGGATCATCAGCTGCTCATCCGCTGGGAACGGATGGAAATGGCAGAGATGTTTTAAGCAGAATGATTTTTGGCAGCAGAGTATCCTTTATTGTAGGAATTGTGGCGGTGCTGATTGCCAGTATGCTTGGCATGGCACTGGGACTGATTGCAGGGATGACAGGCGGCATTGTGGATACGATTATCATGCGGGTGATGGATGCCATGATGGCAATTCCCATGATTATTATGTCTATGTTTCTGGGCGCTATTTTTGGACAGGGGCTGGGAAATATTTGTCTGGCAATTGGAATCGTGCTGATCCCAAATTATGCCCGGGTAACACGGGGACAGGTGCTGAGTATACGGAAGGCGGATTATGTGACAGCTGGAATTTTAAGCGGGGCATCCGCTGTCCGCAACACGATAGTGCATGTTCTGCCAAACTGCCTTTCTGCAAATATAGTGCTGATGACCTCTAATCTAGGTGTGGCCATTCTAAGCGAGGCCTCTTTGAGCTTTCTTGGGATGGGCATTAACCCGCCAACTCCCAGTCTGGGAGGCATGGTCAGCGACGGCTACAGGTACCTGTCCATGAATCCTATCATTGCCATTGCCCCGGGTGTTTACATAATGATTCTGGTGCTGTGCTTTAATATGGTGGGAGACGCATTGCGGGATGCCATGGATCCTAAGCTGAGGGGTACGCTCGGGGGCAAAAAGAGAATCAAGAGAAGATAAGGCAGAGAAATATGGAAAGGAAAGTATCATGGCAGAGAAAAAATTATTGGAAATTAAGAACCTGAGCGTAGAATATAATACAGAAATTGCAACGGTATATGCTGTGGACGGATTAGACTTATCCTTAGGGTATGGAGAAACACTTGGCATTGTAGGAGAAACAGGCGCGGGAAAAACCACGACAGCGCTCAGCATCATTTCTCTTTTGCCGGAGGGAATTGGAACCATTACGTCCGGCAGCATTTTACTGGACGGCAATGATATGCGAAACCTTGGAGAGGAGAAGCTGAGGAACCTGCGGGGAAGCACAGTGTCTATGATTTTCCAGGATCCCATGTCTGCTCTAAATCCTGTGATGACAGTGGGGGATCAGATCATGGAGGTTTTGAGGATGCACAATGTTTCTACGGATCACGCTACGCTGAATGAGCGGGTGGATGAAATGATGGAGCTTGTAGGCATTCCGGCTAACCGCAAAAATGAATATCCACATGAATTTTCCGGTGGAATGAAGCAGAGGATTGTCATAGCAATGGCTCTGGCCTGCGAGCCAAAGCTGATTCTTGCAGACGAACCTACAACAGCATTGGACGTGACCATTCAGGCACAGATGCTGGGCTTAATCAATGCTCTTCAAAAAAGGCTGAATACGGCTATGATTCTGATTACCCACGATCTTGGGGTGGTGGCCCAGACCTGTGAAAAGGTTATGGTAATGTATGCCGGAGAGGCTATTGAATATGGAACGGTAAGAGATATTTTTGAAGGAAAATATCTGCATCCGTACACAAAGGGACTGTTCAACGCCATTCCTAAGCTTACGGAGGAGACCCGCAGATTGGAGGCCATTGACGGAATGATGGCAGATCCTACGAAAAAGATTGAAGGCTGCCGATTTGCTGACCGCTGCAAAATGGCCGCCGAGGAATGTAAAAAAAAGCAGGAAATGAAGGAAGTGACTCCGGGACACTTTATCAGATGCTGTCGTGCGTGTGCGGCAAAAAGCAAGTAGTTTTGTCGTCAGAGAGGAATAAATGCTATGGAAAATCAGGTATTCATTGAAGTAAAGGGACTGAAAAAATATTTTAAGACATCAAAGGGAATGCTGCATGCGGTAGATGATGTTAATTTTGCCATTGAAAGAGGAAATACATTAGGAGTTGTAGGAGAATCGGGCTGCGGGAAATCTACGCTGGGACGTCTGCTCTTACGTCTCCATGAAGCTACGGAAGGGGAGATTTTGTATGACGGAGCTGATATTACCAATTTAAAGGGGAAAGATTTGAAGCAGTTTCGCACAAGGGTACAGATGATTTTTCAAGACCCTTCCGGCTCTCTGGATCCCAGAAAATGTGTGAGGGATTTGATAGGAGAATCGCTAAAAGTGCATAGAAGCTGCAGAAACAGAAGAGAATATGAGGAACGTGTAAGGGAAATTATGGATATCGTGGGTCTGAGCGCACGCTATGCAGAAAGCTTTTCCCATGAATTGGATGGAGGGCGCAGGCAGAGAATTGGTATTGGCCGGGCGCTTGCACTGAATCCGGAGTTTATCGTCTGTGATGAACCTGTTTCTGCACTGGATGTTTCAATTCAGGCACAGATATTGAATCTGTTAATGGATCTGCAGGAGCAAAAGGGGCTGACCTATATATTTATCACCCATGATCTAAGCGTAGTGAAGCATATCAGCCATGAAATTATGGTGATGTATCTGGGGCAGTGCGTGGAGTATGCAAAAAAAAGGGAGCTTTTTGAAAACCCCTTTCATCCCTATACTCAGGGACTTTTGAATGCGGTGCCGGTGCCCAGTCTGGAGGGACGAAAGCTTTCGGCCCAGGTGATGCGCGGTGAGCTGACAAGTCCTATAGAGCCAAAGCCAGGGTGCCGTTTTGCAAGCCGCTGTCCTTATGCAAAGGAGCGTTGCAAGAAGGAAAATATTCCGTTAAAGGAAGTGGAGCCGGGTCATTTTGCCGCATGCATTTTATATGAGTAAAAACTATGCCACAGGAAGGATGACAGGGATGAGAGAAAGCAGTTTATCGCAGGAGCAGCAGAAGAAAACAGCAGCAGTGAAAGAATCCTTTGCGCAGTGCGGAGTGGAGCCATCATTTCGTCTCAGAGAACCGGAGGAATTTATGCTGGAAATAGACAAAGAGGCCGGTCTCCGGACGGTGATTTACAGACCGGAGACCGATTCAGCGGTTCCGGTAATTGTAGTACGTTCACCCTATGCTGAAATGGAGTTTATCCAGCGAGCAAAAGCCGAGGAATACGCCAAAAGAGGATTTGGGTATATTTATCAATGCTGCCGCGGCACAGGAGGCTCAGAAGGAACCTGGGAGCCAAACATAAATGAGCGAAGGGATGGAAAAGCGTTGCTCGACTGGGTATGTGACCAGGAATGGGTAAAAAGTGTGGGATTTTTTGGTTCTTCTTATCTTGCTTTGACAGGATGGGTGATTGCGGATATCGTACCGGAAAAGGTGAAAACAATGTATCTAACTCACTACGGTACAGTACGGCATGCGTCCGCCTATATGAATGGCGCATTCCGCCAGGATGTATTGACGGCCTGGACCATGGGAAATGCAGGAATTCCCATCAGTGCGGATTATGAAACATCCTGTAAATTTCGACCTCAAATCAGTGTGGATGTAAAGCTTTGGGGCAGGGAGCTTGACTGGTATAGGCAGTGGATTTTAAATCCAGGAAGGGAGGATGCTTACTGGCAGAAGGGATTCTGGAGGCTGCTGAGAGAAATTCCAAAAAGGATTTCAATTCCTCTGTTTGTGGGAGAGGGCTGGTTTGATCATCATCTTGCCTCGGCCCTGGAAACCTGGGATATGCTGAGCGAGGAGTGCAAGAAAAAAAGCACATTGTGCATAGGAGGATGGAGCCACAGCTTTGAAAATCGTCTGGAAGGCCAGACCTGCTTTCATTTTGATGCGGATGATGACAGAAGGGCTTTTCAATGGTTTTATCATATTTTAAAAAAGGAAGAAGAGCCCCAGGGAAAAATTTTGAAATATGTTATCGGCGCAGATTGCTGGAAAAGCATGACATATGGAGAAAAAGAAAGAACTGTGCCCAGCCGCTATTATCTTTCTTACAGTAACGGCCAGAAAAAATTAGAAAGAAATTCGGATTTGAAAAAGCAGAGAGAGGTATCCTTTGTTTACAATCCAGAGGAGCCGGTGAAGTCCGCAGGGGGGGAGGCCCTTTTGCGGAGTGCGCAGGTGCAGGGCAGCCGCCTGCAGCCTAAGCCAGATTATCGCAGTGATGTTCTCAGCTTTTTATCGGACGAATTAGAGGAGCCTCTTGAAATTTCGGGACAGATACGTGTGCACTTGTCTGTAGCAACCAGTGCAGAGGATACGGCTTTTACAGTGAAGGTGATGGAGGTAATGCCTGATGGAAAAGCCTATAATCTGCGCACAGGAATTACAACACTGGGATACAGAAACGGAGCTGGAAGCTGCTTAAGCTATCGCAGCGGCAGTAAGGAGAAGGTTGAAATTGTAATGTGGGAGATCGCCTGGCAGCTTCAAAAGGGTTCCCGAATCCGGATCGATATTTCTTCCTCGGATTTTCCCCAGTATAATATCCATAGTAATTATGCTGGCTTGTGGGCGCTTCAGGAAAAGACGAAAACGGCGGTACAGACAATATTTGTGGGTGGGGAAAGCTTTCTGGAAATGCCGACAGTGCTTCGGGGAAAGGAGAAAGAATGAAAAAACAGATATGGAATCCGTACCTTCCGCTTGACGAGTATATTCCAGACGGAGAGCCCCATGTGTTTGGGGACAGGCTATATGTGTTTGGAAGCCATGACAAAGAAAATGGGAAGGAATTCTGCGAGCTTGATTATACAGTCTGGTCAGCTCCTTTGAAGGATTTGTCGGACTGGACCAATGAGGGAATTATCTACAGAAAAGAGCAGGACCCTGAAAACAAAGCCCTCAGTCCCCTGTATGCACCGGATGTGTGCAAAGGAGCAGATGGCAGATATTATCTATATTATAGTGTCAAGTCTTCGGGGCACATCAGTGTAGCTGTCTGTGATACACCTGCGGGACAATACGAATATCTTGGCCGGGTTTCCTATGGAGACGGCCGGGTTATGACGGAAAATCAACCCTACGACCCGGCTGTTCTTTGTGAAGACGGACGCACCTTTCTCTACTTTGGATTTGCCCCTACTTTTTTGAACCTGGAACGGTATAAAGGGCTTGATTTAAAGGGCTGCAGTGTGGTTGAACTGGAAGAGGATATGCTTACAGTAAAAGAGGGGCCTTGTGTGATTCTGCCCAGCCAGCTTTACGCTGCAGGCACTTCTTTTGAAGGCAATGCTTATTTTGAGGCGCCCTCAATAAGAAAAATCGGCAGGCTGTACTATCTGGTTTACTCCTCTGTCAACACGCATCAACTATGTTATGCAGTCAGCGGCAGCCCTATGAAGGGTTTTGCCTATGGAGGTGTCATAATAAGCAATGGAGATGTGGGATATCAGGGAAGAACAGAAAAGGACAAGCTGATGTCTGTGGGCAATAACCATGGGGGCTTGGTGGAAGTAAACGGCCAGTGGTACATTTTCTATCACAGACACACGCACACAAATCAGTACAGCAGACAGGGCTGCGCAGAGCCGGTGAGCATTGAAGCAGATGGAAGCATAAAACAGGTAACGATTACTACCAGCGGGATGAATCCCGGTCCGCTTTCGGGCAAGGGGGAGTATCCAGCTGTGATTTGCTGCAACCTGACGAACGGCCATATGGGAGTCCTGCTTTCTGTGGGAAGAAGCGGCCAGGAGACGGGTTTTCCTTATATTACAAATGATGGGGAAGAGAGATTTGTATCAAATATCCAAAATGGTGTTTTGATAGGGTATAAGTATATAGACCTGGGAGAAACCAAAAGGATTGGCCTTTGGTATAGGGGAAATGGGAGAGGCTGTATAGAAGTGCGGTCTGACATAAATGGTCCGGGGAAGGCAGAAATTCTCATAGAACCGGCTGAGGAATGGAGCTATCAGGAGGAGTCGGTGTGTTTTTCAAAGGAAGAAAAGGAATTATATCTGGTGTACCGTGGAAATAAAGAGGTTGATATAAAGACACTTTGTCTGCTGTGATTGGAAAAATATTAGACAGAAATCCCGAGATGTAGTATTCTATTGACAAAATGCTGCATGCAAAGACTGCCTTTTTGGAAGAATTTCTTTTGGGCGGTCTTTGCTGGAAGGGAGAAACTTTCTTGAAGCATAACTTTTTAAGACCAGGGAACCTTGTTTTAGCTGGAGTACTGCTGTCCGCCCTTTTGTGCGGCTGCAGCCTCAGACCGCAGCTTACGGAGGCGGAGGGCTCTTTGTTTGCCATGAATACCTATATGACCTTTACTGTCTATGGGGGGAATGCCCAGGCGGCCCTGGAGGAGGCGGAAGCGGTTGTTTTAAATGCAGAGTCGCTCTGGTCCGTCACCGATGAGGGAAGTGAGATTTATCAGGCAAACCACAGCGAAGGACGCACTGTAACGGTAAGCCCCCAGACGGCGGACCTGATTTCCTTTGCCCTGGAGATGGCACAAAAAACAGACGGGGCCCTGGAGCCCACCATTTATCCGGTGCTTACCGCCTGGGGCTTTACCACGGACAGCAAGCAGGTTCCGTCCAAGGAGGAGATAGAAGAGCTGCTTGGAAGAGTTGGCTATGACCGGATTTTGCTGGAGGGAGAGGAGCTGACGGTTCCCGAGGGAATGTGTCTGGATATGGGGGCTGTGGCAAAGGGTTATACTGCAGATCTGGTGGCGGAAGCGCTTAATCGTCATGGGGTGGAATCCGCAGTGATCAGTCTGGGTGGAAACGTGCAGGCCATTGGCACAAGGCCCGACGGAAGCTCCTGGAGAATCGGAATCCGTGCGCCCTGGGAGGAGGGCACCTTAGGCGTGCTGGAGGTAACCGATGCAGCGGTAGTGACCTCCGGGGGGTATGAGAATTATTTTACGGATGATGAGGGGAATATTTACTGGCATATCTTAGACCCGGCAACAGGGTATCCGGCGGACAGCGGATTACAGTCCGTCACCATTATTGGGGCTCAGGGGAGAATGTGCGATGCGCTCTCTACGGCTCTGTTTGTGATGGGGCCGGAAAAAGCGGAGGAATACTGGCGGAAGAATGGCGGTTTTGAGATGCTGCTTATCACCGATGAGAATGAAATCCTCTTAACGGAAGGAATTGCATCGTCCTTTACCTTGAATCAGGGCAAGGCGGAAACCGTCCGTGTGCTTTCCGGGCAGGCGGACGAAGGAAGGTAAAGGGCTGTCTGGTTATTTATGGTGGGAGACAATCCAGCTTAGAATGGAGGAGTCTTCGAACAGCACGTTGCCGCCGCCGTGGTAATTGCCGGTGATGCCTCTCTGATTAAAATAGGCATTGTCAGGAATCTCAACCTGTAATACGCCGTCGATTTCCTCTGGGGTCCATCCCAGGCTTTCATAAGCCTCATACAGCCCCTCATAGGCGTCCCTGGCCCTTTCGGAGCCGTAGTATTCGTCGTTTTCTGCCATAAAGATGTAGACGGCGGTTCCTTCTTCGGGAACAGAGACAAAATCTCCGTCCCATTGGGAAGCCCCATGGAGATAGGCGGCATATAGGTCGGGCCGCATGGATACCGCCTGGGACATGGTCTCTCCTCCGGCGGAATAACCGGCGGCATAAACCCGGCTGGAATCTACAGAAAAGTTTTCCACAAAATATTCCGTCAGCTCCAGGGCCTGTCTTGCAGATTTTTCACCCCAGTCTGTGAGCTGGGCGGACACCACGATCATGTCCTCATCCAGTTCGGTCCAACAAAGGAAGCCCCGCCAGCCCACATTGGAGCCGGCGGAGTCCTCGCCAAACCACATCATGTCATAGCCGGGCATTGCCATCATAAGAGGGTATTCCCGGCTTTCGCTATAGCCATCGGGAAGGTAATAGCTGTAATGAATTTCGCCCTCGGCCCCGTCCAGAATCTGATTTGTGACGAGTCCGGTCTGAAGTCCATAACCTAATTCCTCCAGCCAGGCCGCCACATCCTCTGCGGCGTCGGGCACATCACGCTCGTTTACGGTAAAGCCGTCCTCAATCACAGCAGCGTCTGGCTCTAACTCCTCAATAGTCTGAATGGTGCGGGAGAACCGGCTGCCGTTATGGACATTAAAGGGAATGATGGTCTTTCCCGAGAAGTCGTATTCGTCAAAAAAGCTGTAAACTGCCATGGGAAGGTCTGCCCACCAGTTAGGATAGCCGATAAAAACAGTGTCATACTGTTCCAGATTTTCAATGTGGGTGGTAAGCTCCGGGCGGGCGTTTTCATCCTGTTCGATGGCGGCGTAGTCTATGAGCTCTCCTCCGTCTATGGTGGAGTAGCTGGCGGAGGCAACGGCGTCCACACCGCTGTTTTCCGCCGCAGTAAAATAGGCGATCAATATAGAGCTGTCCTCTACAGTTGAGGCAGAGCCGGAGTCGGCAGCTGATGAGCCGGATGCCGGCTCGGAAGCAGACTCAGGTGCAGCCCCGGCGGCAGATTCAGATGCAGGCGCAGAGGTATCGGCAGAAGAGCTGTCCCCGGGAGCGGAATTTCCGCAGGCCGCAAGGGAAAGGGATAATGCGGCGCTAAGCAGGATGCCAAGCGTTTTTTTCTGATAGGATTTCATTTGTGGTCACACCTTTCTGGTTTTGCCCATATTGGTCAGCATTTCTACAGTTGCGGGGTCATAGTGGTTAAAGAACAGGCTCTCGCCCTCATCCAGCGCCCGGATTGCCTCCATGTCCTCTTCCTCTAAGGAAAAGTCGAATACATCCAGATTCTGCTCCATGCGCTCTTTGTGAGTGGATTTGGGAATCACCACCACGTCGCTCTGCAGAAGGAAGCGAAGGGCCGTCTGAGCGGAGGACTTGCCGTACTTGGCGCCGATTTCAGTGAGCACGGGATTTGAGAAGAAATCCTTTCGTCCTTCGGCAAAGGGTCCCCAGGACTCGTGCTGCACACCATATTTCTTCATGTATTCATGAGCCGTTTTCTGCTGGTGGAACACATGGGTCTCCACCTGATTCACGGCAGGCGTTACCTCGGCAAACTGACACAGGTCGATAAGCCTGTCGGGATAAAAATTGCTGACGCCGATGGCGCGGAGCTTCCCGTCCTTATAGGCTTCCTCCATGGCTCTGTAAGCGCCGTAGTAATCGCCGAAGGGCTGGTGGATCAAAAGCAGGTCGATATAATCGGTTTTCAGCTTTTTCAGGGAACGCTCAATAGACGCCTTTGCATTCTCATAGCCTGCATTTGAAATCCATATTTTAGTGGTGAGGAAAAGCTGTTGTCTGGGGACGCCGCATTTTTCAACGGCGCTGCCCACGGCTTCTTCGTTTCCATAGGATTGAGCGGTATCGATGGAGCGGTAGCCTGCAGAAACGGCGTCCAGCACACAGCGTTCACATTCCTGGTTGGACACCTGATATACCCCGTAGCCCAGCTTTGGCATCTGCACTCCGTTGTTGAGTGTTACATATTCCATTTCCATCATCGAAAATCTCCTTTCATTTAAAAGCATTCATTCAATATTTCAAGAATCTCCTCCGGAGTCATTTTTTTGTAGCTGCCCGGCGAGATAGCGCAGGAATCAGCAATCTCCTTCAGCATAGACTGATCGGAAACGCCAAGCTCCTGCAGTGAGGTGGGCAGGCCGATCTCTTTTATAAAATCAGCCAGGGCGTCGATACCGGCCAGGGCAAGCTCCTCGTCAGTTTTCCCGTTCCGGGCAATGCCCCAGACGTTTTGTGCAAAACGGACAAACTTGGAAAGCCCTTCCCTGTAAATATGCCGGTAATAAACAGGGTGCAGAACCGCCAGACCGCAGCCGTGGTTACAGTCGGTGTAGGCTCCCAGCTGATGCTCCATGTTGTGGCACTGGAAGTCGCATTTTTTACCCATCTTGATAATACGGTTTTCCGCCATGGTGGAATCCCACATCAGATTGCTGCGGGCGTTATAATCCTCCGGATTTTGGATGGCGCAACGCAGGTTGCGGATGACGCTTCTCATCAGCGCCTCCATAATATCATCGGAGACATTGTCCTCATTGGGCTCGCTGAAATAGGTCTCCATGATATGGCTCAAAATGTCAAAGCTGCCGGATACCATCTGCCCTTGGGGCACACTGTAGGTATAGGAAGGGTCCATCAGGGCAAAACGGGGATTTAATTTCGGATAATCCCGTCCGGTTTTGACCTTTTTCTCCTCATTGGTGATGACGGCGCCGCCGTTGCACTCGCTGCCGGTGCCGGCTACGGTGACAATCACGCCCAGGGGCAGGGGCTCTGTCTCAATTACGCCAGGCCTTGCCCAAAAGTCATCCCAAATATCTCCCTCATACCGGGCGGCAAGGGATACCGCTTTACAGCAGTCCATAACGGAACCGCCTCCGATGCCCAGAATCATATCCACATTGCTTTCCCGGGCAAGCCTTGCCCCCTCCTTAACCTTGGCATAGGTGGGGTTTGCCATAATTCCAGAAAATTCCACGATGGTCTTTCCAGCTTCCTTTAAGATGCCTGCTACCTCATCATAGACGCCGTTTTTCTTGATGGAGCCGCCGCCATAGGCCAGCAGCAGGGTGGAGGCGTCCCTGGTCAGACAGGACAGATATTCCTTCACACAGCCCTTTCCAAAATAGACATACGTGGAATTTTGAAAAATAAAGTTATTCATAAAATCATTCCTTTCTGCTTGATCTTGCTTCTACATTTGCGCTTCCCAAAAGGTCACAGCCTCATCCAGCCAGCCCTCCGCTGCGGTGCCTGTGCCCAGACCAAAACCATGGCCTAAGCCCGGATAATGATGAAACTCAGTGGGGATGCCTAAGCTGCTTAAGGCCTGGAGGCGTCTTTCCATGGTGCGCCAGCTTGCAATGCCGTCATTTTCACCCACACAGGCAAAGGTGGGAGGGTCATTTTCCGTATAATCAGAATGGCCCGTGTACTGCATAATCACCGCGCCAGGCTGGGGCAGATTCTCTCCGCCGAAAGCAGCCGGTCCATAGGAGCCCAGCCAGGCCGCCATCCTGGCGCCTGCAGAGCCGCCCCAAAGAGAGTAACAGTCGGTGTCTATCTGAAGCTCTTCAGCGTTTTCAAAAATAAAGCTGATGGCCCGGGCCAAATCCTCGCAGGCGGTCTGTGCCCCTGGACGGTAGATCAGTGCGAAGGCATTGTAGCCTTGTTTGGACAGCTCTAAGGCATGAGGAAAACTGTCCTGCATGGCGCCCACATAGGCGAATCCGCCGCCGGCATTGCATACGGCAAATTTTGCCCCAGGCTCACCCCGGAAGAAAAACAGCCCGGTATCCTCCTTTTGGGGGTCAGCCGCTTTTTCTTCCTCTGTGTAGATGTCGTAAAACACGGTATCCCCTGCCAGCGCATGCTCCTTCAAATAATTAACGATTTCAACTGTTTCACTGGGGTCTATATTGTTGTACCAGGTAAGGCGCAGACCTCCCAGTGTGCTGCCGCTGTAATAGCTGCTGTTTACCGGAAAAATCAGCCGCCCGTATTCTTCGAAGGCAGGATCGTTTATGACGTCCTCTATTTTGGTATCTGTTGTAAAGGATGCGCCATCTGCCTGCGAGTCCTGCGCGGTCTGTGGGGCTTGCGTGACCTGTGAGGACTGTGCGGCCTCTGCAGACTTTGTGGACTCCTGATCCCTTTGCCGCTCTGCACTGCCGCATCCGGACAGGCAGAGCATAAGGCAAAGCCCAAGAGCAAAGGAAGCTTCTTTTCTCATATTTTTTCACCCGCCTTTCTCTGATCTTATTATAAAAAAATCGAGACCTCCGCAGAAGTCTCGATTGGTTAATCAGTATTTACTTAAAAGTTAATAGTAAAAATCGTTTATAATTTTGCTGTTTTCTCCACTGCCCGGAGGAACTGCTTCACCGACGGGGAGGGATTGGGAGAATGGAGCAGACCAAAGGGAATGGTATATCCCCAGTCCACCGGAAGGATTTTCAACAGAGGGTGCACATACCTCCAGTTTTCTACTGCCATCAAGACGCAGTTGTTGTTTTCACACTGGTTGAAGGCTGCAACATCATAAAAGTCAAAATCTACAATGTGAATCTGCGGATGATTTTTCCACAGATCATCCCGCAGCATATCCACGTAATGGCTCCAGCCTCTGCGCATAAGCATTAGATTTTCCCCGTACAGGTCCGTTACGGTTAATGTATCCTTCTGGGCAAGCCTGTGGTGGATGGAAACTGCACAGCAGATGGGCTCCCGTGAAATTTCAAGACCGGCGCACTGGCGCAGGCTCAGCATGGTTTCATCAAAGATGCCTGCCACTACATCAATATTTTGTCCCAGGTTGGCCAAAATTTCCCGGGCGTTCTCCGGAGTATTATCAAAGGGCACAAGCTGAAATTTTGTGTTGGGACAGTTCTCCTGCAGCTTGGGCCAAAGGTCCACCAGCACCTGGGCTGGCGTCATGGGCGAGGTGCCGATACGGATCACATTTGTGCTGTTTTGCATGGCGTTTTTTGCCCGGGTCACCGAATCCTTGCAGTATTGAATGATGTATTTTGTATCCTGAAAAAGGGACCTTCCGGCTTCCGTCAGCATCAGTCCTCTGTGCGTACGGACAAAAAGCTGTAAATCCAGACTTTCCTCCAAAAGGTTGACCTGCTTGATGACAGCGGGCGGGGAGATATACAGCTTTTCCGCAGCCTTATTGAAGCTTCCGGATTCTGCCACACAAAGAAAAGTTTCCAGCTGGGGATTATACATTGACATACCATCCTTTCCTGAGAAGGGCTTTTCCTCATAATAGCATATTTCAGGGCGGATGGAAAACGAAAAAGAGAAATAAAAAAGAAACCCTGTCCTTTCCGGTCAGGGTTTTCGTCGATGCGACAGGATTTGAACCTGCGACCTCTGCGTCCCGAACGCAGCGCTCTACCAAGCTGAGCCACGCATCGTTATTTCAACATTAAAATAATAAATAAAAAGCCATTGATTGTCAAGTAAAAAACGAATAATATAATAAAAGGGCTTGAAAAAATGAAAAAGAGAAATACGAATGGGGAGAAAAGGATGAATCAGACCATAGTGACTTTGAAAAAGGGCCAGGGGCGCACGCTGAAGGCCGGGGGAATGTGGGTGTACGACAACGAGATCGACACCATCCTGGGAAGCTTTGAAAATGGAGACGTTGTGGCGGTGCATGATTTTGACGGCTTCTTTTTGGGCTGGGGATTTTTGAACACGAAATCAAAGATCGCAGTCCGGCTGTTATCCCGAAAGAAGGAGGCTGTGATCGATGAAGCTTTTATGGAGAAACGGGTTCGAAATGCCTGGGAGTACCGGAAGCAGACCATCGATACGGGAAGCTGCCGCCTGATTTTCGGGGAGGCGGATTTCCTGCCGGGGATTGTGGTGGACAAGTTTTCAAATGTGCTGGTGGTGGAATCTCTGGCGCTGGGGATTGACAGATGGAAGCCTGTGATCGTGGAGGCTCTCAAAAAAATATTGGCCGAGGATGGCATTTGTATCCGGGGCGTATATGAGCGCAGCGACGCAAAGGTGAGGCTTCAGGAGGGAATGGAGCGTTACAAAGGCTTTATAGGAGAGCCCTTTGACACCAAGGTGGAAATCTGTGAAAACGGTGTCAAATATATAGTGGACGTAGAGGAAGGACAAAAAACCGGATTTTTCCTGGATCAGAAGAATAACCGGGCGGCCATACAGCGTCTGAGCAGGGGGAAAAAGGTGCTGGACTGCTTTACCCATACGGGTTCCTTCGCCTTAAACGCCGGAATAGCGGGGGCGGAAAGTGTGCTGGGAGTAGATGCGTCCCTTCTTGCGGTGGAGCAGGCCCGGGAAAATGCCAGGCTGAACCATCTGGAGGACAAGGTGCAGTTTGTCTGCGCAGATGTGTTTGAGCTGCTTCCCAAGCTGGAGGAACAGGGAGAGCGCTTTGACGTGGTGATCCTGGACCCGCCTGCCTTTACCAAATCCCGCAATTCCGTCAAAAATGCGGTGAAGGGATATCGTGAAATCAATCTCCGGGGGCTTAAGCTGGTGAGGGACGGCGGCTTTCTGGCGACCTGCTCCTGTTCTCACTTTATGGAGCCGGAGCTGTTTGCCAAGACCATTAAAGAGGCTGCAGCAGGCGCAAGAAAAAGACTGCGCCAGGTGGAATTCCGCACCCAGGCCTGCGATCACCCCATCCTGTGGGCGGCGGACCAGTCCTATTACTTGAAATTCTATATTTTTCAGGTGGTAAACGAAGGCTGACATACTAAAAGCGGAGTAACAGCTAAAAGGCTGTTACTCCGAAGCGGGGAAATCCAGCTGGATAATGGTTCCCTCCATGGGTGCGCTGCAAATGGCCAGATGAAAGGCATCCCCATACAGCAGATACATACGGAGGTTCACATTATGCAGACCGATGGAATGCGTGGAAGTATTTTCCGTGTCAGCAATCTTTTCTCTTAGTTCTTTCAGCTTTTCTTCCGACATGCCGATGCCGTTATCCTCTACGGTCAGAAGGCATTGTCCCTGTTTTATAACAGCCGTGACTTTTACGCAGCTTTCCCCGTCACAGCGTCCTGAAAGACCATGAAAAACAGCGTTTTCAATCAGGGGTTGGATAATCAGCTTTGGAACAAGAACCTCCTCTGCTTCCGGGCGCAGCGTAAGCTTAAACTGAATTCTGTCCTGATAGCGTTTGGACAGGATATCTACGAAAAGCTGGGCGTAGTAAAATTCTGTGCTTAAGGACACCAGATCCGTAGATTCCAGAGCATATTGCAAAAGCTTGCTGAGGCTTAAGGTAATCTGGGGCACTTCATGTTCATAGCCCAGAGAGTCGATCTCAGTCATATGGATCATATTCAGCGTGTTGAACAGGAAGTGAGGGTTGATCTGGGACTGCAGCGCCAGAAATTTTGCATCGTTTAAGAGCTTTAACTGCTTTTGGAGTTCTTGGGAGAGGGACTGGCTTTTCTGGATATAAGCCATGATCTTACGGATGATTTCCTTGCTTTCCGCATTGCCGATTTCATTGAGGGAGACAGTTCCCGGGTCCTCCAAAAACTGCATAATGGAGCGGATGGGCTTGGTGGAGCGGAACACGAAAAAGAAAATCAGCACCAGGGAAAGGATAAAAAGGCAGAAGGAAAAGGTAAGGAGCAGAGACCTGGTTCCCGTAAGCCTTGAGGTGTAGTCGCTCATGTCGGTAATCAGAACATAGCTCCATGGATATTCTTCAGAATGATACTGAGTATAAATATAGGGCATACTGGCATTGACGAATTCCTGCTTTTGCGTTTCCTCAGCGGCAAAGTGAGAAAGCTCCGGTATGGTGGAGAGAGGCTCATAAACGTCCTTTTGCCCATTGCGGAAAAGGATGCTTCCATCGTCGGTGACAATGTAAATATGCTGTGATTCCAGTTCCGCAAAGGAGGAGAGGGTAGAAAGCTTGGAAAAATCCAGATTCAGTATAATATAATCAAGGCCGGAACCGCTTTCCATAGGCTTTGCCAGACAGACCAGATAAGGGTAATGCCCGTTTTTTCTGCGGGGAAAAAGCAGATAAGGCTTTTCGGTAGGAGCAATCTGCTCCATCCAATTAACATCGCTGTACATGGACGCGTTATATACGGAAAGCTCGCTGGTGGCGATCTTCTGGAAAGCATGGGAATAAAGGTAAATAGAATCCAGCGAGGTATAACTGTTTTTATAGGTATTGAGCTGCTGCAAAATGCGCTGAGAGCCGCTGTCAATCAAAAGATCAGGGCTTTCCATGGTAAAGAAGGTCCGGACGATGGAATTATTGTAAAGGGTAGCCATAATGTAGCGCATGCTCAGCATATAGTCGTCCACGTCCCTGGCCACCCGGACTGTCTGCTGCTGGCTGTAGGTAAGAAATTCATGCTGCAAGGCTTTCCTGGAGCTGCCATAGGTATAGAAAGCGAAGGCCAGGAACAAAATGGTGATAAAGGAAAGCAGAATAAAAAAATATTTAAAGAAGGATTTGTGGAGGGCGTATTTTCGGATGGTATTCATGTTCATTCCTCTAATTCATGATTTTTAATACTTTTCTCCGGTACTCGGTGGGCGTATAGGAGGTATAGTTTCTGAAATTGATAAAAAACCGGTTTTTGCTGGGATACCCTACCATTTTGCCGATATCCTGAACCTTGATATTGGTGTTCAGCAAAAGAAGCGCTTTCTGCATGCGTACCTCCGTGAGATAATCCAGAAAGCTAACGCCGGTTTCCTGCTTAAAGCAGCGGCTGAAATGTGCACTGGACATATACACCTTGGAGGCAAGCTCCTGGCAGGTGAAATCCTCGCTGTAATGCTCCTTGATATAGGAAATGGCAAGGCGTATGCTTTCCTGAGCGCTTGAAGGCTCAGGCCTTGTATAGGGGGCGTTTTCCCCGCTGGGCAGGGTATGGGCTTCATGGGGCTTAAATGCCTGCCCGGAACGGGGGAGAGACTCCTTTAAGGAGGAGGTCAGCTGCTCCAAATGCTGAAAGGAGAATAGAAGCGAAACCGAAATATCCAGCTTTAAAAGAGACTTTGCTTCAGCACACAGCTCCTGCAGGGAATTGTCTGTCACGGCGGCGTCAGGATGAATGATCAGAATATCATAGGATTTTCTGGTGCGGAAAATCGTGCTGACGCATTTGGGACGCAGAAGCATATGGATCAGATTGGTAAATGCGGTCTCCAGGGTTTCCCGTTCATAACAGTAAGGCTCGGAAGGATTTATCAGAGAAAGCCTCAGATACACGCCGCAGCTCTCGGAGAGAGAAAAGGAAAAGTCAAGCCTATGAAAGGCGGCGGCCAGCTTTTGGGGATCGGCAAAAAGCCCGCTGATCAAATCCGCAAAAAACAGCTCCTGATCTTCCAGCAGAGAGGAGGTGTGATCGTGAAGCATCTGATTTTGATGAAGCTTGGAGGAAGCCGCCTCCAGGCTTTGTGTGAGTTCCACAAAATCCAAGGGCTTCAGCAGATAATGGATAACGCCCAGATGCATGGCTGTTTTGGCATAGGTAAATTCACTGTATCCGCTGATAATGATAGGAACAAAAAACGTAGAAAGCTCCTGGAGCTTTTGAATCAGCTCCAGGCCGTCCATGACAGGCATGCGGATATCTGTTATGACAATGTCGGCCGGATTTTTCCTAAAAGCATCAAAAGCCTCCGCGCCATTCCCATAGACTCCGGTGATCTCATAGGAGGGAAACTTCATCTGTAAAAACTGCTGGATGTGGGACCGGGTCATAGGTTCATCATCCACGATCATGATTTTATTCATAAAAATCTCCATTTCAAGTTGTTCCATTTTATCCAACAATTCCCCTTGCTGAGTTATAGTATATCATACGATTTATCCAAAAACAAACAATGCGAGCGAAAACGGTGCTTATATCAGAAAACGATACTTTAAATTGCTTTTTTCCCTTTTTATAATAAATTTATCAGGAAAGAAGTCATGGAGAGCTTCGGAAAGGAGTCAGATTGAAACGAAGTAAAATCAGCAAGGTTACATACAAAGAAAGCATAAGTCTGACAATGCTGGCGCTTCCCGGAATTGTACTTTTGTTTATCTTTAATTATCTGCCCATGGCGGGAATCATAATCGCTTTTAAGGATTATAAGCCGTTAAAGGGAATTCTGGGAAGTGAATGGTGCGGGCTGGAAAATTTCAAATTTTTCTTTACCTCCCAGGACGCGGCCAGAGTTATCAGAAATACGCTGGGGTACAGTATTCTTTTTATCGTAGTAGGACTTTTTGCCAGCGTGGGTCTTGCGCTGATGTTTTACAGTCTGCGTTCCAGAAAGGCGCTGAAATTTTACAACACAGTGATGATCCTGCCGAAATTTCTGTCCGTGGTAATCATATCCTTTTTGACCTACACAATTTTGAACCCCTCCTATGGTATTGCAAATACCATTATTCAGGCATTCGGCGGAGAGAAGGTGCAGTGGTATTCGGTTCCGGAATACTGGCCTGTAATTCTCCTGCTGGTGCAGGTATGGAGGACGGTAGGGATGAGCAGCGTCATCTATTATTCGGCGCTGATGGGGCTGGATGAGGGACTTTTAGAGGCCTCCACCTTAGACGGGGCAAACAAGCTCCAGCAGATCATCCATATTATGATACCCCATTTGATTCCCACAATGGTGATTTCCACGATTTTGAATATCGGCCATATGTTTTCGGGGGATTTTGGATTGTTTTACCAGGTGCCCAAGGATCAGGGGCTTTTGTATCCTGCTACGGATATTATCAACACCTATGTTTACCGGGCACTGAAAGCCGGGTCCATGGCAAAGTCCACTGCCGTAGGTCTGTTTCAGTCCGTTGCCGGATTTATTATGGTAATACTCACCAATACGATAGTCAGAAAAATAAGCCCGGAAAACAGCCTGTTTTGACGGAGGTAGCAGCATGAGAAAAAAGAAAATAGCCTGGGGTCAGGTTATACTAAACGCTATATTTATCATTTTTGCCATATGCTATATTGTTCCCTTCCTGTTGTGTATTTCTATATCTTTTTCGGATGAAAAATCCCTTGCCATGGGAGGATATTCTCTGATACCCAGAGTTTTTTCCCTGGAGTCCTATGAGCTGGTATTCCGGAATCCCAGCCAGATTCTCAGGTCCTATGAGGTGAACATTATCTTTACAACGATTTCCACGGCCCTGGCCGTGCTTGTGATGGGGCTTTTGGCATACCCCCTGGCCAGACCTAATTACCGGTTCAAAAGTATTTTAAGCTTCTTTGTTTTTTTTACCATGCTGTTTTCGGGAGGAATGGTGCCGTCCTATTTATTGATCGTCCGCTATCTGCACCTAAACGACAATCTGCTGGTATATATATTGCCGGGACTGGTATCTGCGTACAGTGTGATGATCATACGGACCAATTATCGTTCCATTCCCTATGAGCTGATAGAAGCGGCAAAGGTGGACGGAGCCACGGAATTGTTTATCTGTTTCCGCATCGTAATGCCTCTGAGCAAGCCGGTGCTTGCATCCATCGGATTTTTGTTCCTGGTAGATAAATGGAACGACTGGATGACGTCCATGCTGTATATTCGTGATCCCAATCTTTATTCCCTGCAATATCTTCTGCAGAGAATTTTAAATGAGGCGGAATACCTGCGGCAGCTGGCGGACGCAGGATCGCTGATGGGCGGAGAGGTATTCCCCACAGAGAGCTTCCGCTATGCCATGGCGCTGGTGGTAGCGGGACCGGTTTTGCTTATTTTCCCTTTCTTCCAGAAATATTTTGCGAAAGGAATGACGCTGGGAGGAGTGAAGGGGTAAGGTATTATTTTTTATCACATTAAAGGAGGAAGAAATATGAGAGAGAAAACCATGAAAAGGGCGGCGGGCTTAATGGCGGCAGTGATGCTCCTTGGTCTGGCGGGCTGCGGCAGCCAGGAGACCACAGAAAGCAGTCAGGCCCAGGAAAGCGATGCGCTGCCTGTTTCGTCAGAGGAGGCGGCAGAACCAAAGGAGCCGGTTACGCTGGAGTGGTATTACCGTGGAAACGGGCAGCAGGAGGACACGGAAATGGTGGAGCAGAGGGTAAATGAGCTGCTCAAAACATATCCGGGCCTGGAGCATGTGACAATCAACCTGAATTGCTCCACTTCGTCGGAGTATCAGGAGCATGTGACCCTGGCACAGTCCGCAGGCCAGCAGATCGACATTTTGAATTCGGTTTCCCTGGACTTTTATGAGCAGGTGGAAAACGGAAGCTATATGCCCCTGGATGATCTCATCAGCGATGAGCTGAGAGCGGAGCTGCCGGAATGGCTGTGGAAGATGGGCAGCGTGGACGGCAAAATCTACATGGTTCCCAATTATCAGCAGGCATGTAATATGGGTTATCTGTTTACTCCGAAGGAGTATATGGATAAATATGGGGATTATGACAAGATCGTTTCCGTGCTGACGGATCCTGACAGCAGCTATGAGGATAAGATGGCGGTGATGGAGGAATATCTCATGGCGGTCCGGGAAGGAGAGGGCGATGGCAAATATCTTCCTTCTCTGCCAAGCAGAGTGCTGTCGGAAACAGGAACACAGGGCTTTTACTTCAGAGACTATTTTGATGTTGTCTCAGGAGACTTTATCGTGGAAGCCGGCAGCGGTGAGGTGACCTATAAATATGCCACCGATATGGCAAGGCAGCTTTGCGCGCTCAGCGCCCAGTGGTATGACGCTGGTATCATTCATCCGGATGTGCTGACTGTTGAGGCCTCTGAGCTTCGATATGAAAATATGCTGAATCCCACCTCTTGGATTCTCAGCTACAATGGCGCCATCGGAGATCCTGAGACGGTGGCGGAAACCTATAAAAACGATTGGGGCTTCGAGGTAGTGGCAATTCCCACACAGCAGCAGTATTACATTCAGAACAGCTGGGCGGCAGGCGGCAATGGCATTTCTTCCACCTGCGAGCATCCTGAGGAGGCAATCAAATTTATTGAAGCCCTTACTACAGGCACCGAAAAAGGCAAAGAAATCTATAACACGATGGTATTTGGCATAGAAGGAGTGCATTATACAAGGGATGAAAATGATCCGGACAGAATAGAGACCCTTGAATACAGCGGAGCCCAGGGCGGAATCGATACCTCCTATGCCGCGATGAAATGGATCATTGGAAATACCTTTTACGCCTATAAGAATCAGGCTGTATCTGATGAGAACAGCGCCATTGCCCTGGAGGTAAACGAGGGCGACAATACCATTACCTCCGACCTGGTGGGATTTGTGGCGGATACGGACAGCGTTTCCGTACAATTAGACCAGATCAAGGCGGTGACCAGCGAGTACAGAGATACCTTGCTGCAGGGCGTGCTGGGAGAAGCCGGCTGGGAAGCCTGCTACAATGAATATATAGAAAAATTAAAAGTGGCCGGTATGGATGAGGTAATTGCAGAGTTCCAAAGGCAGCTGGATGAATTTCTGGCAAATCAATAAACGCGTTTCCGTTAAAGGAAAGCAGGAAGAGGGGGATGCTGCGGCATCCCCTTTCCATACCGGGAAAATATGCTTCATAAGAGGGCCGGGAGTATGAATAGAAAATATCGTGACGAAATGATCAGGCGGCTGGTGGAAATGGAGCCGGAAAATGATGTTTACGGAGGAAGCAGCATTGCCAAAATCCTGTACTGTAAAGAGAAGGTATCGGAGGCAGATAAACAGCTTTGCCGGGTGGCAAAGTGGTTTGAGCTTCCCCATCCCAGCGGGAGAGACCCACAGGGAGAGCCGGATTTTGCGGCGGGCAAGCTGATTCGGGCGCTGTGCCTGGCACGGGAGAGCCTCAGTGAAAAGACCCTAAAGGCTATCCATGCTTTTTTCACGGAGAGAGATTTTGAAAGCAAATACAAATCAGAAAACCATATGCTGCTGTTTCGAACCGCCAGATATTTGTATGCCTTTAGATATCAGGATGCCTTTTTTAAACAATACCAAAAAACGGCAAAGGAAATCCTTTCTGAGGACAGAAAATACATCCGGGATTTTATCAGGTTCCGTGCCCGGAGAGGATGGGCGGAATTTGATTCGCTGGGATATGGCGCGGAATCCCTGGGAGCTTTGCTGAATCTGATTGATTTTGGGGAAGAGGGCACAAGCCGTTATGCCGCTATGAGCGTTGACGTGCTGCTTATGGACATGATCGCGGACTGCTCCAGGGAAGGGCTTTACGGAGGAGCCCATGGGAGAGTGTATGAAAAAATGGTATTGGATTTTAAAAATGCGCCCATGTGCGGAGTCTACCAGTATTATTTCGGAGAAGAAATCTATGGCTATGAAGCAATAGAGCTTCTCTCCTCCGGCTACCGTCCCCCGGACTATATATATGAGATGGTTCTTAGCAGACCCGAAAGCTGGGAGAACTATGAGAGCAAGCATCTGCACTCTATTACCTGCAAGACTCCTCAGAGGCAGCTGCCCCAGGTTCCGGGCAGCATCAACAAATATACTTATGTGACGCCTTATTATGTGATCGGGGCGGTAAACTGGCAGGATGACTATCCCAAGGGAAGTGAAGCGGCCTGGTATGCCCATCACCAGCAGCATGAGTGGGAGCTTACTCTTTGCGGAGACACCGACCTGCGGATTTTTACCCATCATCCGGGAAGCTTTGGAGCGGAGGGAAGGGAGCATGGATACTGGACCGGTGACCTGGGCTGCGGCTGCGGAAGTTTTTACTGCCACAAAAATGTGGCGATGGCTCTTTACGATATACCGGAAAAGGAAATTCCCATGATACACACCCATATACCATTGAAAAAATTAAAAATTCAAGTGGAGGGCAGATATCTGTGGTTTCAAAAGGGGGATGAGGTATACGGAATGCTCTGGAGCTTCTGCGGCTTTCAGGAGGGAAGCCAAAAGTACCATGACATAGAATGGAAGAGCGTGGGAAGGAGGCATGCCATAGTGTGCACTGTGGATACAAAAGAGCATTATCCGTCCCTGGAGGCGTTTCAAGAAGCAGTCCGCCCACAGAAAATAAGCTTTGATAGTGACAGGATGATCCTTGCATTCGGGAAACTGGCCATGAGTAAAAAACACCGCTTTTACCAGGGAAAACAGGAAGCATTTCCCTACCCTACATATGCTTCCCCCATGCTGCGGTCCGACTGGGGGAGCGGAAGGATACAGGCAGGGGACGTGACGCTGGATTTTACAGAGGATGTGTGAAAAAGCTTTGGACGGAGGATGGCATGGAGAAAATATTAAAGCATATGCTGGAAACCAGGCCGCAGGCAGAGGTAGAATATATGCCCTATTATGCGGCGGAAGGAATTCGGAAAAGGCCCGTGCTCAAGGGCTGGGAGATAGATTTGGGCAGGCTCTGTCCGGAGGGGAAAAAAGGACAGCAGATATGGATTAAGACATACGTTTTGGGAGAAAAGAAAGACAATGCCTTGCTGAATCTCAAGGGGAGCTGCAGCGCGGTATATTATGATGGAGAGAAAGTGCAGCCCAAGTGGGAGGACGACAAGGGAAAATGCTATGCAATAGAGGTATCCCCCAGACGGCGGGAGCTTATTGTGCAGTGTACGCTGGAAGAAAGCCCCCAGATTCTGGAAATGGCAATATCCACTGTTTATTACCGGGGAATGGAGGCGAAGGACTATCTGAATCATATCAGCACCGTAATTTCCGTTCATGGGCTGGAAATGGAAGGGGTGACGGCAAAACCCTATTCCGCCCGGACGAAAGATCAGGAGGAATTCTTTGCGCCTTTTGGGAAAGCCTCTGGGGAAGACCCTTTAAGGGTGGATTTTGGCAGATGGTACGGGCGGGAAAAGGGCATAATTGCTTATGCCGTAAGCTGCTGCAAAAGAGATGGCAGGGTAAGCATTGAACCCTTTTCCGAGTGCAGAATACTGGTAAACGGTCAATTAGCTAAAGAGGACTCCTCCCGGGAAGGGGCAGTGGAAACGAAAGGGCCGCCAGAAAGCATTCATTTGAAAAAGGGAGACGTGCTCTTAATCAAGGCCTCGAAAACATCCTCCGGATGGGGATTTTGCTGTCAGGATCAGGAGAAGGTGCTGGAGCTTCCCCTGGTGAAGAAAAAGGAGGGAATTTTGGGGAAATTTTTACTGGTGGGAGCGTTCGGGGCGGAGGACAGCGTAAATACCCTGTTTGGGCCGGAGCGGCGTCTGCAGTGGAAAACGCCTTATTTCAACGCGGCAGGAGAGCGCTGTTTCTGGCGCTTTAACGCGGAAAGGCTGTATCTGCGGCCTTATGTGAATACCAGCTTTTTCGGACAATGGTTTTACGCCCTGATGGTGGGAAATTACGGTCTGCTTTGCGCCTCGGAATTTCTCGGGCGAAGGGAGCTGACAGATTACTTTTTGAAAAACATGGAGCTTCTTTCGGATTTTTTTGAGTATGCAAAATATGATGGAATGCTTTTCGGGGAGCCGCCCTTTCTGCAAAGAAGCGTATTTCTCGACAACCTTGATTCCATAGGAGCGGTGGGAATGTGTCTGGCGGAGAGTTACCAACGTACCCTGGACGGCAGAACATTGTCCGTTGTGCTTGAGCTGGCCCAAGCGGCCAGGCGCAATGTGCCCAGGTTTCAGGACGGCTCCTTCCACAGAAAAGACACCATGTGGGCGGACGATGTTTTTATGAGCGTTCCCTTTTTTGCGCGAATGTGGGAGATAACGGGCAAAGAGGAGTATCTGTCGGAATGTATCTGCCAGTTTCGGGGCTTTCAAAAGAGGCTGTATATCAGAGAAAAAGGGATTTTTTCACATATATATTTTCTGGACAAGGAAAGGGCCAACGGGATTCCCTGGGGAAGAGGCAATGGCTGGGTCTTTTTGTCTGCGGCGGATTTTTTGAAAAAGCTCTGGGAGCATGAAAAGGGAAACGGACTTTGGGAAAAGGCCCGGGAGATTCTTGCTTTTTTCAGGGAATTTGCAGCGGGGGTGGTCCGATACCAGGATCAGGAGGGAATGTGGCATCAGATACTGGATGAGGAGACCTCCTATCAGGAAACCTCCTGTACCGGAATGTTTGTGACAGGAATTTCCTATGGCGTATCCTGCGGCTTTTTGGAGCCTTCCTATATCTATTATGCCAGAAAGGGAATGGAGGCGCTGCGCCGGAAGGCCATCACGGAGGAAGGAGTGGTAAAAGGGGTGTGCAGAGGGTCCGGCTGTTCCATGGAGAGAAGCTATTACAGAACGCTGGGAGCTGTGGATGACGACGACCATGGCACGGGAATCGTTCTGCTGGCCATGACGGCTCTGCAGGAGGCGGAAAGGGCCGCAGTCCATAAGGAGGAATCAGAGTGGAAGAGAATTTTTTGCTGAATACGCCTGTTTCGCAATGGCTTTATCACGAATGTGTAGGGAAGCTGCCCATTATTGATTACCATAATCATTTAAGCAGAAGGGCGCTCTTATCCGGCAAAGGCTGTGAGAACCTTGCGCAGCTCTGGGTGTGCTGCGATCCCTACAAGCACAGAGCCATGCGCATCTGCGGGATTGATGAAAAATATATCACCGGACAGGCAGAGGATTGGGACAAGTTTCAGGCGTGGATGTCCGTTTTGCCAAGATTGGTGGGAAATCCTTTGTATGACTGGTCGATTCTTGAAATGAAAAGAGTTTTCGGAATCTCCCTGGAACCGGGGGTCACAGATGCCCAAGGGCTTTGGGAACAGGCAGAGGACCTGCTTTCAAAGCAGGATCACGATCCCTTAAAGCTGCTTTCAGGCTTTGGGGTGGAATATGCCGCGCCCTGCGCGCTGCTGACGGAGGATATCTCAGATTTCTCCCAGCTTGACCATTTTGCGCCCTCCCTGAGAGGAGACAATATAGTGGAGGCGTCCGCAGAAACGCTGGAGAGCTTAGAGCAGCTGACCCAAGTGTCCATTGGGACGCTTGAGGATTACTACAGGGCCATTTCCCTGAGACTGGATGCGTTTTCCAGGGCTGGATGTAAATTTGCGGATCATGCGCTGGATAACGGCTTTTCCTATTTTCAGGAGGACGGAACCGAAAAAGCGCTTTTTGTCAGGCGAAGGAGAGGGGATTTGCTGACCGGGCGGGAGAGAGAAAGGCTTTCATCGGAGATTCTGCGATTTCTGGCCGGGGAGTATGCCAGGCGGGGATGGGTGCTGCAGCTGCATATGGGCGCCCAAAGGTACACAAGCTCCCGGCTCAGGGCTCTGGCCGGGCCGGAGGGCGGCATTGCGGGAATCGGCAGCT
Organism: Candidatus Acetatifactor stercoripullorum; assembly: GCF_944382095.1. NCBI lineage: Bacteria > Bacillati > Bacillota > Clostridia > Lachnospirales > Lachnospiraceae > Acetatifactor > Candidatus Acetatifactor stercoripullorum. The sequence continues at coordinate 58,283 of NZ_CALWMU010000003.1, read as the reverse complement.
GCTGTAATGTGAAAGCGCTGACCCGGATGCTGGATGACTTTGAGAAAGGACAATGGGGCATGCCCCGTGTGATTTTGTTTACAATGAATCCAGCGGACCATGCGCCGATGGCCGTCTTAAGCGGCTCTTACAGCCAGGACGGCGCGGCCGGAAAGGTGCAGCTGGGGCCGGCCTGGTGGTGGTGCGACCACTTGTACGGGATGCGCCAGGTTCTTGAAAATATCAGCTCCTTCGGCGTTCTTTCCGTGTTTATCGGAATGACCACTGATTCCAGAAGCATCCTTTCCTTTGTGCGGCATGAGTATTTCAGAAGGGTGCTATGCGGCTGGCTGGGAAGCAAGGCAGAGAAGGGCGAGCTTCTGGCTTCCTGGGAAAATCTTAAAAGGCTGGCGGAGGACGTGTGCTATTACAATGCAAAAAGAATCATAGAGGAAAAGAGGCGGGACAATGAATTTTAATGTGAGGGAAGATATCATTCAAATGACATCCCTGTGGAAGGGGGAGCGTTTTCCGGATGGGAGACCCAGGGTGGCGGATAAATATCTTAAGGCTCTTGAGTCATTGACCCTGGAGGAGGTATGGAAGCCCATTTTTGTCAAGGGCTATGAAAATCAGTTTGAAGGGCGCTTAAGGCTGCTCCATAATGATGGGCGGAAGCTGATCGGCAGGGCGGTGACGTCCGTCTTTTGTCCCACAAGGCCGGATTTGCATGCTATGGCTATGGAGATTGGAAGAAGCGAGGGGAGAAACGGGACCTACAATCAATGGGTGGTGGACAGCCTGGTGGAGGGAGATGTGTGCGTGGCGGATATGTACGACAAAATTTATAAGGGTACCTTCCTGGGAGGAAACCTTACCACTGCCATTGCAAAGAAAACCAAGACGGGAGGCGGAGTGATCTGGGGAGGAATCCGGGATCTGGAGCAGATGAAGCGGATCAAGGAGGTACAGGTCTATTACAGAGGAATCGATCCCACACCGATCAGAGAATTTGTCATGACGGGCTTTAATGTGCCGGTGAGAATCGGAAATGCGGTATGCCTTCCAGGGGATATTGTGTTTGGGACGGACGCCGGGGTATTGTTTATTCCGGCCCACCTGGTAGAGGAGGTGGTTGAGGGCGCTGTGAAAACAAAGGTAAAGGATATGTTCGGGTTTGAGATGATCAGCCAAAATAAATTTACCACAGCGCAGATTGATAAAAATGTGTGGACGGTGGAAATGCTGGATCTGCTGATGGAGTATATCGAAAAAAATGAGGCCGCGGCGGAATTCAGGGATATGGACTGGTCGCAGGAGTACAGTCTGGCAAGACAGGAGAACGCAGATCATATGCAGTCGGCGTTGTAGGAGATGAATATTCCCTTAAAAGAGGGCAGGAGGTTTGCAGATGAGCGAAATATTTCAGAATCAGACGGCGGTCGTCACAGGAGCAGGAGGGACGCTGTGCTCGCAGGTGGCAGTAAAGCTTGCGGCGGAGGGAGCAAAGACAGTTCTGGTTGGAAGAACGGAAGAAAAATTACAGAAGGTGGCCGATCAAATTCGTTCCGCAGGGGGAGAGTGTATGGTGAGAGCTGCGGACGTCACAGACGAAGCTGCCATGGATGCCATTGCGCGGGAGGTGGCGAAAGTGTACGGGCCCTGCCGGTATCTGATCAATGGGGCGGGAGGCAATCAAAAGGGCGCCATCACCACCAATTTTACATATGAACCGGAGGAATTGGAGGAGAAAAGGCCGGAGGACAGGATGGGCTTTTTTGACTTAGACCTTAAGGTGTTTGAAAGCGTGCTTAAGACAAATACCATGGGAACGGTAATTCCGGTGAGGGCTTTTGCAAGGCAGATGGCGGCGGAGGGAAAAGGCAGTATTTTAAATTTTGCGTCTATGAACAGCGTCCGTCCCCTCACCCGTGTGCCTGCTTACGCAATGAGCAAAGCGGCGGTGGTAAATTTCACACAGTGGCTTGCAGTGTATTTTGCACCGGCAGGGATCAGGGTGAATGCGGTGGCGCCGGGCTTTTTTGTAAATGATAGAAGCCAAAAGCTCCTTTATACACCGGAGGGGACGTTGAGCAGGAGAGGGGAAAATATCATAAACCACACCCCCATGGGACGCTTCGGACAGGCGCAGGAGCTGCTTGGAAGTATTTTATGGCTGTTGGACGATGAAAAGGCATCCTTTGTAACTGGCATTACAGTGCCTGTGGACGGCGGATTTCTGGCGCACAGCGGTATTTAGCAAAGGAGGAGCAGGTGATACTGACGGATTACCTTAAAAGTGAGCAGGATATTACCTGGGCGTTTGCAAAGCAGTGCGGAATAAAGCATGGAGTGATCCGGCTGCCGGAGGAAAAGGAGTTTGATGTATGCAGCCGGTCACACTGGCAGGCCATCCATAAAAAATTTATGGATTACGGCATTCGGCCCATTGTTGTAGAGCCCCTGCCAAACCAGCTCCATGACCATATTAAGGCAGGGGACGAAAAGAGAGATGAATGTATTGAAAAGGTAATAAGGATGCTGCCTATCATGGACAGTCTGGATATCCGCACCATATGCTTTAATTTTATGGCGTATGTGGGCTGGTGCAGAACAGACGCCGGGATCAGGGAAAGAGGCGGCGCTTTGGTGACGGGCTTTCGTCTGGATGAGTATCAGGAGGATAAAGGCTCCATTACGGAAGCACAGCTGTGGGAGAATTATACTTATTTTATCAAGGCGGTAATGCCCTATGCCAGGCGGTATGGGATTCGGTTTGCACTGCATCCCGATGATCCTCCCATTCCCAGGCTGGGCAATGTATCCAGAATCATGATCAGCTATGAAAATATAAAAAAGGCCGTTGCCATAGAAAACAGCGATTATCTGGGAATTACCATGTGCCAGGCATGCTACCGGCTGATGGGAGAGGACCTGGGGAAGGTGGTCTCTGAAATGAGGGATAAAATCTTTTTTATACATTTTAGAAATGTTACAGGGAATAAATATGATTTCCATGAGACCTTTCACGACAACGGAGATATTGATATGGCGGAAATGATCCGGCTGTATGGAAGCTGTCCCGGGAATGTGCCCATACGGGTGGACCATGTGCCCGCTATGGAGGGGGAAGCTGAAAACACCGGTTATACGGCTGTTGGGAGGCTTTATGCCATCGGCTACTTAAGGGGGCTTATGGAAGGAGCAGGATATGGGGAATGAGGGAAACAGGAAGGAAAGGGATATGAGCTATAAAGAATACGGATATTTTGCCCATGACGGCAGGGAATATGTAATTACAGAAAGGAAAACGCCGCGTCATTGGTACAATTATTACTTTAACGATACTTACATTTCCTTTGCCTCACAGGTCGGGTTTGGAGAAGGGTTTTGTCAGGATGAGCTTGGAAACCGCATCAGGCTTATCACGGACAGATGCCTGTATCTGGTAAATCAGGAGACGGGCGCCTTTCATACCGCCAACGGCCTGCCAGTGCAGAAGGAATATGACAGCTATGTCTGTCATCATGGTCTGGGATATTCACAAATCTGCTGTGAAAAGGCCGGTATTGCCAGCGAGTACACGATTTTTGTGCCGAAGGAGGGCAATTTTGAGCAGTGGATCGTAAAGCTTACAAACAAAAACCGGGAGAGGGCATCCCTTGGCGTCATCGCATATGCGGCAAACGCCCTGGACGGAAATTACAGTCCTCAGGGCTATAACAGCCTGTCCGCCGGCTATGACGAAGGGCTGCAGGCCCTATGCGCCCAGACGCTGACACAGTTTCATTCTCAAAATCCTCATATTTCTTATGGTTATATGATAACCGACAGCAGTGTCAGCGGCTTTGACGCCCGCCATAACGCTTTTATCGGCATGTATGGAAGCAAGCTGCAGCCGGAGGCCCTGGTAAATGGAAGGGGATGTACAAATGCTGCAAATTGTGCGGAAAAATGCTGTTTTGCGCTGGAGGTATCCTGCAGCCTGGAGCCGGGCGAAAGTAAAACCATCTGCTTTCAGATAGGTTATGCCGACAACAAGGAGGAGATATGGCAGGCCCGGGCCTGTCTGGCTTGGGGCATGCCGCAAAAGCTGCTGGAGGAGGTAAAGAGACAGCGGCTTTCGGAAATAGATCAAGTGGCCGTCAAAACGCCCGATGAAATGCTGAATAATGCGTTCAATGGGTTTTATAAATACGCCGCAGATATGGGCTCCCGGTGGGCCCGGGTGAGGCATAACGGATACCGGGACATATGCAGTGACACGGAATGCCTGGGCGCTGTGAATCCAAAGCTTGCCTGGGAAAGGTATAAGCGCATACTCTCCTACCAGTATTCCGACGGTTATGCCCCACGCACCTTTCTGGACGGCAGCATCAGGCCCAATCAGTTTGCGGACAACGCAGTGTGGATTGTTTTTACGGGCTATGCTTTAATCATGGAGCTGGGAGAGGTTTCTCTCCTGGCGGAATCGGTAAGATTTAATGACAAAACCGTCTCCTCGGTATTTGAGCATATACATCGGGCCGTGCAGTATCTGTATGATTTTCAGGGCCTTCATGGACTTATTAAAATCTGGGGCGGCGACTGGCAGGATGGAATGAACCGGGCCGGGCTGGAGGGAAAGGGCGTCAGCGTCTGGCTGTCCATCGCCTGGTACCGGGCCAACAAGATGTTTATGGAGCTTGCCAGGCTGTGCGGGAGGACTGACCTTGCAGAAAAGCATGGGGAAATGGGGGAGACCATGCGGCGGCGCATTGAGGAGTACGGCTACGACGGAAAATATTATATTGCAGCCATCAATGACAAAGGGGAGAAAATTGGTTCTAAGGACTGTGAGGAGGGAAAGATGTATCTGCTTCCCCAGCTTTGGGCTGTGCTGGCCGGAATCGCTCCCAGGGAAAAGCTCGCGGAACTCATGCAGGAGGTGGATGATTATCTGGAGACACCTCTGGGAACCTTGACCAACAGGCCGGGCTATACAAAATATGATCCCAATATCGGCAATCTGACCTCTCAGCCTGTGGGTACCCTGATTAATGCAGGGGTTTATCTGCATCCCATGGCATGGAAGCTGGCGGTTGAGGGAATTATGAAGCGGCCCCAAAGGCTGCAGATGACTCTGGAAAAAATACTCCCCTGGAATCATCATTATGCCGTCACTTATGGAGAACCTTATATTTTGTACAATTTTTATCATGGACCGGAAACTGGATACCGGGAGGGAACGCCGGGGCAGAGCTGGAGGACGGGCTCGACGCAATGGGTGGTGAAAGCGCTGATTCACAGCTGCTTCGGATTGCAGCCCCGGCTGGAAGGACTTGCCCTGGACCCCTGTCTGCCGCCGGACTGGAGGGAATGTGAGATCAAAAAACAATTTCGGGAGTGCCGGTATACCATCCGGTATCACCAAGAGAAGGATGCGGACTGTGGTATCCGGCGGATTCTGGTGGATGGAAGGGAGATTGCGGGCGTGCTGCTGCCCTATGAGAAGGGCCGCGCATATGTGGTGGATGTATATATGGGAGGAGGACATGAATAAGGAAATTCATATTTACAGCAGTAAAAAGGAAAAAAATCTGACACATTTCTGGAGCGGAATGGTGTTTCATCCCACAGACGCCATAGAGGATGACTGGGGACAGCGTATTCTGGACAGAATCAGCGTTGACAAAGCTGTCAGATGCGTGCGGATTTATGCCATGCTGGAGGATATTGTAACAGTAGGCCAGGATGGGAAGCTGCGGTACGATTTTACGCTCAATGACCTGAGGCTGGATTATCTTTTGTCGAAGGGCTTTGACATTATGCTGTCATATGCCTTTATTCCGCCCTGGCTTGCAGCGGACACCCATAAGACCAGCTCGGTGGCAAAGGGAAAGACCCGCTATAAGGGTAAGGTAATCGTCGCATCCTATCCAGGAGATTATGACAGGTGGGAAGAAATATGCCGTAACTATACAGAGCATATTGTAGAGCGCTATGGGGAGGAGATTGTCGCCGGGTGGAGGCTGCAATGCTATAACGAACCGAATCTGGAATGGTTTTTTATGAATGGGGAAAAGGACGTAAAAAGGCGGTGCCAGGAATACTGCAGACTATATGATGGATTTGAAGCGGGAGTGACGGCGGTGAGCTCTAAGCTGAAAATCGGCGGACCGGCCCTGGCGGAGGAGGAGGCATATTGCCAGTTTTTGAAGCAGTTTTTAAGGTATGCGGCAGAAGAAAATAAAAAGCTGGATTTTATAAGCTTTCACACCTATGGGACAACACCCGAGGAGCTGAATGACGGCTCAAAACCGCTGAATATACGCAACTCTCTGGAGACCATAAACAATATAATGGAGGCTGTCAGGCAGGAGGGCTTTGGCCATCTGCCTGTCATCTGCGATGAATGGGGGGCGGCCTCTGCGGGATTTTATAACATGGAGGAGTGCCCGGCGCTCTGGTTTCGGGAAACGGAAGTGTTTTCCGCATACTTTGTAAAGCTGCTTACCTTATATGATGAGCTGAAGCTGCCCCTGGAAAAAATGATGATCTGCCTGTCGGGACAGCACGAAATGACAGAGGATTTTTCCGGTTTCCGCAATTTTTTTACGCTGCATTTTTACCCAAAGCCCATATACAATGCCCATGTGCTCAGCGCAAGGCTGGGAGAGTATAAGCTGTGCTGTGAGGGAGAGAAGCCGGAGCACGTGTCTGTAATGCCCACGCTGCATGAGGATGGCCATATAAGCATTTTATTGGGGTATGCAGACGATAAATTTGAACGGGAGCTTGCGGAAATAAAGCTGACGCTTGTGATGGATGATATTGCAGGCTCATATGATGTAAAGCTGTACAGGATTGACGGAAAGCATTCCAACGCGTACTACCGATACTGCCTGCTTGGAAAGCCCAGCCATCCCACCCGGCGGCAGCAGGAGGAAATCCAGGAAGCCGCCCGCTGCAGGCCCGAGGATTGGGGGATAATTTCGCCGGAAGATACAAAAATTACATTTACCATGACCAATAACTCTGTTACACTTGTGGAACTGCTGCGAAAATAGCGCTTGACAATCTCTTCGTTTATGATATAGTCTAAATGCGAATGAATTGCAACTGCATTTAGATGAAAGGACGGAGTATATGCTGCATATTATAGAGCACACTGTGTTAGACAGCCTCAAGCTGGTGCCGTTTTTATTTTTAACCTACCTGGCCATGGAATACCTGGAGCATAGAGCCGGTGCCAAGACCGAGAAGCTGGTGGGAAAGGCCGGAAAATTCGGCCCCCTGATCGGAGGGCTTCTGGGGGCGGTGCCCCAATGCGGCTTTTCCGCAGCGGCTTCGGGACTTTACGCGGGAAGAGTGATCTCCCTGGGGACTCTTTTGGCCATTTACCTTTCCACCTCCGATGAAATGCTTCCTATTTTGATTTCGGAGAAACAGCCTTTAAGTCTCATTCTTACCATTTTGCTTGCCAAAATCGCAATCGGTGCGGCAGCAGGATTTCTGATCGACCTTTTCCTTTCTCGGAAAAAGGGGGAGGAGCACCACCATATCCATGAGATCTGTGAGCATGAGCACTGCCACTGTGAGAAGGGCATCCTTCGCTCGGCGGTAAGCCATACGCTGCAGATCACCTTTTTCATTTTGCTGATTACCTTTGCCCTGAATCTGATTCTTCATTTTGTGGGAGAGGACGCCCTGGCAAATCTGATTTTAAACCGTCCCATTCTGGGGCCTGTGCTGGCGGGAGCTGTGGGCTTGATTCCCAACTGCGCGGCCTCTGTGGCCATCACACAGCTTTATCTAAGCGGCGCCATGAGCGCGGGAGCCATGATGGCGGGCCTCTTGTCCGGAGCGGGAACCGGGCTTTTGGTACTGTTTCGGGTCAACCATGACAAAAAGGAGAATTTGAAAATTCTCGGTCTTTTATATGCTATTGGCGTTTTGGCGGGAATTGTGATAGAATGTGTGATATAGAGGATTTCACATTTGAAGGAAGGGAAGAGTATGAGCAGGAAAGGGCCTCAATCACAGGAGTGTGGGAGCATTGTCTATCCCCCGGGAATTAAATGGACAAAGCAGCGCAGGTGCGTGTATCAGGTTCTCCTTGAGGCAAAGGAGCCTTTAAGCGCCGTTCAGATTTATAACCGTGTGGAAAAGGACGAGTCGGACGGATCCTTTGCAGTGTCTACCATTTACCGTATTCTGGCTGCCTTTGAGGAAAAGGGAATGGTAAACAAGACAAACTGGATGGGGGACGGTACCCTGGTGTATGAGCTGAACCGTGGAGAACACACCCATTATGCGGTGTGCCTTGACTGCCATAAAAGGATACAGCTGCCAAGCTGTCCCTTTGCCCATGTACAGTTAGAACAGGAGACAGGAGATTTCACGGTTACCGGGCACAAGCTTGAGCTGTACGGCTACTGCAGCCAGTGCCAAAAGGCCCGGGAGAAGAAAAATGTTTAAAATTTAGAACAATAGAAAAAAATTGAAAAAAATGCTTGCATTTGGGAAAACAATATAATATAATAATTCTTGCGTTGTGAAACAATTATCACAGATGCGCTGCTAGCTCAGTTGGTAGAGCACCTGACTCTTAATCAGGGTGTCCAGGGTTCGAGCCCCTGGCGGCGCACTAAAGGTTCTAAGACTTGCCAGAATGCAGGTTTTGGGACTTTTTTATTTGCAAAAAGGACAACAGCATAAAAAATCAGTTTTTCTCATTATACAATTATTGAAATCTCCGCACAATTTCACAGTGTTGAAAAAAGTAATTGACAGGATAAAAGGAAATTGCTATGATAAACATACAAAGAAGGTGCTGCCGATAGACGGTCAGCCTAAGTAAGAGTTATAAAAAAATAACCGCAGACCTTGGCCAGAGGGGCGGTTATTTTTTTGTTATCTTGTAAACAAGAGTAACAATAGCTGCGAGCATTATCACAAAATCGAATAAATCCGAATATGTAATCATAACTATCACCCTCCTTTCTTGCGTCTGGAGGGCTTGCACCCTCCGAAAAAGAGGGCTAACCGCCTACCGTGTATGGCAACACCATAGGAACAATATAGCAGAGAAAAAGACACATGGCAAGACTGTTTTTATGACGAAAGCAGACAAATGCTGATAACTCTTAATCAGGGTGTCCAGGGTTCGAGCCCCTGGCGGCGCACTAAAGGTTCTAAGACTTGCCAGAATGCAGGTTTTGGGACTTTTTTTATATGTAAAAATTTTTTGAACCACAGGAGGAGACAAATGACAGGAGTAGCAGTGATTGGCTGTGGGAAAATCGCACAGACCAGACATATACCTGAATATGCGGCGAATCTCAAGGCGGAAATTAAAGGGTTTTACGATTTGAACAGGGAACGGGCAAAACAGCTGGCTCAAAGGTATGGAGGAAAGGCTTATGCCTCTGTGGAAGAGCTTCTTTCAGATGACGGTGTGGAGGCTGTGAGCGTATGTACCGCCAATCATACCCATGCCTCTATTTCCATTCAGGCCCTTAAGGCGGGCAGACATGTGCTGTGCGAGAAACCTATGGCCACAACCCTGGAGGAATGTGAGGAAATGACGGCCTGGGCACAAAAAAGCGCAAAAAAGCTGATGATCGGGCAGAATCAGCGTCTGGCAAAGGCCCATGTGAGGGCAAAGGAGCTGCTGGCACAGGGAATGATCGGAAAGGTGATTTCCTTTCGGACGGCCTTTGCCCATGGGGGACCTGAGAAATGGAGCATCGCCCCCGGAAAGAACAGCTGGTTTTTTGATAAAAAAAGCGCTGCTATGGGGGTTATGGCGGATTTGGGCGTGCACAAGACGGATCTGATTCAGTATCTTTTGGGAAGCCGGGTGGCAGAGACCACCGCAAGGCTGGCTACCTTGGACAAGTGCTATGAGGATGGAAGCCTGATCGACGTGGATGACAATGCCTTCTGTATTTACAAGATGTCTGACGGAGTGATGGGAACCATGCGGGCGTCCTGGACCTGTTACGGGGAAGAGGAAAACCACACGGTTCTCTATGGTACGGAAGGAATCATGAAGATTTATGAAGACCCGGCATATGCCATCGTGGTGGCAAAGCCAAATGGGGAACGCATTTGCTATGACATTGAAAAAATACAGACCAATGACCGCCAGACGTCATCCGGTGTAATCGACGCCTTTTTGGAGGCCATTGAGACTGATACAACCCCTGTCATTGATGGAAACAGTGTGCTTTGGGCTATGAAGGCGGTTTTTGCCTCCATACGCTCCAGTGAGCAGGGAAAGACCATCGAAGTGGTTTGACAAATGGGTGGTCGAGAAAGAGAGGAACACTAAAACCATGGACAGCTATCAGGAGATCAATAAAAAAACAATAGATAGATGGATTGAGGAGGGATGGGAATGGGGGACGCCGATTTCACATGAAGTATATGAGGATGCAAGAAAGGGCAAGTGGGGTGTGCTGCTGACGCCAACCCGTAATGTCCCCCATGAGTGGCTGGGTGAATTGAAGGGTAAAAAAATTCTTGGACTTGCTTCGGGCGGTGGGCAGCAAATGCCTGTTTTTAGTGCCTTAGGTGCGGAATGCACTGTGTTGGATTATTCCCCAAAGCAGATTGAATCAGAATTATATGTAGCTGAAAGGGAAAGATATCAAATTCATGCGATTGAAGGGGATATGACAAAAACGCTTCCCTTTGAAGAGGAAACCTTCGATATTATTTTTCATCCTGTTTCAAATTGTTACATAAAAGACGTACAGCATGTTTTTAACGAAGCGTACAGGGTTCTGAAGAAGGGCGGAATTTTCTTGGCCGGTTTGTGCAATGAAATAAATTACATGGTAGACGAAGAGGAAAAAGAAATCATATGGAAAATGCCCTTTGACCCTTCCGTAGATGACAGAGCGAAACAATACATGATAAAATTGGACTGCGGCATGCAATTTTCCCATAGCCTTGAGGAACAGATCGGCGGACAGCTAAAGGCCGGTTTTACGCTGCTGGATTTGTATGAAGATACCAATGGAGAGGGCAGACTCCATGAATTGAATATTAAAACCTATATTGCAACAAAAGCGATAAAACGATAAGGCGTGCATTTCTGATACAGTCAAGAGGGCACGGGCGGACAAACCGCCTGCGCCCTCAATCCATCAGGGATATCCGTATTTTTCACCTTATTGGGGAGCAGAAAGAAACATTTCCTTTACGGTGTCGTAAGCAAGCTTTGGCCTGCGGTACTCGTCCACCACGCCCTTATTGTTATGGCAGCGGGCTCTGGTGGAAAACCAGCCCCCCTCTTCCGTTACACGGCAGTCTGCAAACTGCCAGATGAATACGCCGGTGATGGCCTGGTGGTTCATATAGACCTCCAGGTTTTCCCGGATAATATCCGCCTGGCGCTCCTCGCTCCATTTGCAGTGGGACCGGTCTCTGCACCCATAGATGGCTGCAGCGCCCATCTCGCTGACGATAATGGGCTTTCCGGCCCCGCCGGCTTTTTGAATCCAGTCAATTTCCTGCTCATTGCGCTTTTTGGGATCTACGTCCTCGTACCAGCCGGAATACATGTTAAAGGATACGATATCCGGCAGATCCAGACAGATATCTGTGAAATGTCTGCAGGTGGCGGAGGTGGTGGGACGGGATTGATCCAGGCCTTTGATCTGGGCATATTGCTCTGCATACATTTTGCGCCCTTCCTCTGTCTCGCTGGCGCACTCGTTTAAAATACCCCAGATGACAATGCCGGGATGGTTGTAGTGGTTCTCTATCATCTCCTGGATACAGTCGCGGCACTGTGCCTCAAAATGGGGATTGAGCATTTCTTTCAGGGTGAAGCCTCTGGCATGGTTTTCCTCCCACACAAGGATGCCCCGTTCATCGCACAAATCCAAAAAGCGCTCATCGTTGGGATAATGGCAGGTACGCACAGCATTTACGCCCATATCCTGCATCAGGTCCATATCCTTAACCATCAGCTGCAGGGGGATGGCGCAGCCAAAATCCGCGTAGTCCTCATGGCGGTTAAAGCCCTTCAAAAATACAGGCTCTCCGTTTAAAAGAAGCTTTCCGTCCACTGTCTCCACGGTGCGGAAGCCTACCCGCTCTATCAGATCGTCTACAGGGACGCCGTTTATGGAAAGCACGGCGTTCAGGAAATAAAGCTGTGGGCTCTTGTGGGACCAGGGAAGGACGTTTGGAAACTCCTGGTCAAAAACAAGGGTGGTTTCGCTGTCCGCCTCCAGGGAAACAGCTTCCCTGGTCATCTGCACACTGTCAAGGGATGCGGTCAGATCAAAGGACGCACATTGGGAGGAGAGATTGCGCACTGAAATCTCCACCCGGGCTTTCCAAAGCTGTCCTGCCTTATAGGGGGTGAAATGAATCCCCTTGATATACACATCGTAAATGTTTTCCAGCAGGACGGGTCTGGTAATTCCCCCGTAGGTATAGTAGTCATTGGGGATGTGCAGGGCGGAATGCTCTCCGAAGGAATTGTCCACCAAAACCTTGATTTCGTGCTCGCCCTGCTCCAAATGCGTTACTGTGGTGGAAAAGGGTGTAAAGGCGTTGTAATGATGGGCAATTTTCTTTCCATCCAGCCAGACGTCGCCGGTGTGGCTGACCCCCTTGAATTCCAGGCGGACAGAGCCGGAATGGGCCAAATAAAATTTTCTGGAATAGGATACCCTTCCCCGGAAATTCAAAAAAATCCGGGTGCTGTTCCAGACAGCCGGGAACGGGCATGGAGTATTTTCTGCCCTCCAGATTTTGCTGCCCGGGGATTTGTCTCCCCAAGGATTCCTCCACGGTCACCTCCCACATGCCGTCCAGTTCTTTGACCTGTCTGACTTGGTGCTGTTCAAATAATCTTATCATAATTCCTCCTGCCTCCGCACCTGATGGGTGCGGACTTATATTTTTGGGCTGCCCTTGGCAGACCTTTTTTATTCTGGTCAGGCTTCCACCGAAACCTGTACATCCTGAAAGGAAATGCCCTCCACATCGGTGCACACCATGGAGTGCTTTGCGGTAAGGCTGATCTGCTCCAGGGAAATGTCCTTTAAGGGCTGTTCGGGAAGTCCTATAATCTCAATGCCTGTATCCGCTCCCGCACCGTGTACATTTTTTATGTGAACGGTGCGGAAAATGGGAGGAACGGCGCTCTTTGGCACCACCGTGCTGGAACCGTAGAACATATTGATCTGGATAGCCTGGTGGGAGACATGGTTGATTTCTATGTCATGAAAATCCACGTTTTCCACATAGCCGCCTCTTCCCCGCATGGATTTCAGGCGGATGCCCTGCATGGTGTTCCTTATTTTACAATGATCGGCAGTCACATTTTTTACGCCCCCCGACATACCGCTGCCGATGACAATGGCGCCGTGGCCTCCGGTCATGACACAGTCCCGGATGGAGATATTCTCGCAAGGGCGGTTCACCCGCCAGCCGTCCTCGTTCATGCCGGAGTTGACAGCGATACAGTCGTCTCCGGTCTCAAAACGGCAGCCCTCTATGAGTACATTTCTGCAGGAATCAGGATTCAGACCGTCCGTATTGGGGCCGTGGGTGGAGACGGTTACATTGCGCACAGTCACATCCTCACAGTAGACAGGGTGGATGGTCCACTGGGGGCCGTCCATTATGGTAAAGCCCTCCAAAAGCACATTCCTGCAATTTATGGGCTGAATAAAGGAGGGGCGAAGGGCCGCTTTTTCAGTGCCGTAGATGCGCTCCTCTACGGGAATCCCCCGGCTTTGTGCGTAGCACAGCTCGTCTGCCGCCGCCTGCTGCAGCTTCTTCCAGTGCCACCAAGCCTGGCCGCCGCCTATGAGAGTGCCCTTCCCGGTAATGCTGATGTCAGTGCAGTCCCTGGCATAGATCAGGGGAGAGTAGTTATAGCATTCCATGCCCTCCCAGCGGGTAAATACCACGGGAAGGTAATCTGCAAAGCGCTGGCTGAAACGAAGGGTGGCCCCTTCCTCCAGCTTCAGGTGGATGTTGCTTTTTAAATGAATGGGGCCGGTGGGCCATTCTCCCGCAGGAATCAAAACGGTTCCGCCTCCTGCCTGAGCGCAGGCGTCCACTGCCGCCTGTATGGCGGACTGTCCTTCTTCTAAGTAGCTTCTTGCATCTGTGGTCATTGAAAAATCCTCCTGTCTGATTCTTTTACAAAATCTGCCGTGCGGCCGCCTGCATCGTCCCCCACCTCGTTGTAGGCCTGCTGGTAGTAGTGGTAGGTATCCTGCATAAGGCCCCGCTCCAGCATTTTGGCAAATTTTGTGGATACCATGGTGACAAAGGGCTCTTCGGCTGCCAGCTGGTCCTGGGCCGTAAGAATGGGAGTATAATCCTGCAGGGGCGCTCCCGGTTCTGCAGCCGCCGGATTGTAATGTCCGATCCGGATCAAAAAGCAATGCTCTATGCCAAGAGCCGTCAGGGCCCTTAGGAGAGTGCGAAAGTCCCTTTTGTACTCTTCAGGAGGGGTCTTGTTTTTCCCGTCTGACTCGCCCTGGCACCATACCATAAATTTATGCCTTATGGGAATCTGAGATTTTTCCAGAAAGGAGGCTGCATCCTGCAGGCGCAAAGCAGCGTCCCGGAAAAAAGGGGTTCCCGGAAGCCATTGGGATATGAGGGAGCCTCCCTTGGCGGCAGAGACAGCTACTACGGGAACGCAGGCTTTTTTATAATAAGCGTTTACAAAGGCCGTTACCAGAGAGCCCGTTTTGCGGCCCGGCTCATAAATGCCGTCCGGCCGGTTCTCCCACTGACCGAAGGGCTCGGAGAGGGGATAGAGTCTGGAGGGGTCGGTGACGGCACGAAATTCGTATCCGGCATGGGGCAGACAGGAAGGGGCCTTTTGGGGGAAGCGGGGGGAAGAGACGCCCCGGCCGCCCATATTGGACTGCCCCATGAATAAAAACAAATCTACCTGACGCAAATCCTTTGTTTGATTTTTCAAATGCTTCATGAGAGCCTCCTGTCTTTTTTGATTGTTATTATAGGTTTCATGGGGGGATGGCGCAAGAAACAAATTTTCATCTATAAATTTGTACCGTTTCTATGCAAAAGAGGCTCATGCTATAATGATATCATGCAAGGAATGATTTTGGAAGCGGGAGGAAAGGGTATGGGTACAATGATTCAGGTTTTTAAGAAAAATGCGGTTTTACGGTTCTGGCTTTCCTATATGTTTGTACTGGCGCTGTTCTTTTTTGTGTGTCTGGCAGGCTTTCGAGAGGCGCTTCATATTGTAAGGGACAATGTGATTGAAGAAAATCAAAATCTGCTCCGCCAGGGGATCGGCGAGGCGGACAACAAATTCGGCCGTTTCCGCATCGGCGGTCTAAATTTGGCCACCTCCGCTTCCTTAAAGCAGCTGGGCCGTTTTACGGACCAGCGGGATATGGAATATTATGAAGCAGCTCAAAATGTGCTTCAGGAATATGCGGATACCATCAAATATTATGACACCTATTCTCTGGCGGACATCTTTATTTACGTGGACAGTCTGGATCGGGTGATCTATGACAATGCGGTCTATCACAGGGAAGTGTTCCAGAGATATCCTGACAGCTGGGGCATTGCCATGGAGGAATGGATGGCTTTGTGCCAGGATACAGCTTCCACCCCCTCCTTTTATGTGACGGAAAGCGGGGAGCTGCTCTATCTGTTTCCCTGTATCCGCTCTCCCATTGATGAAAGCAGGCTGGGAACGGTCATTTTCCGTATTGATACGAAAGAGCTGGTCGGCCATATGAATTTTCTGGAAAATTACAGCGGGTACAGTCTGTTCATTCATGAAAATGGTGAAATGCTGTTTGGAATGGATGGACTGGGCCTTGGGGACAGGCTGGTGCAGGAGATGGTCACACAGCCGGGAGTATACTTTTTCGGGGAGGAAATTGTAATTGCCATGGATTCCCAGATGGGGGAGGGCTGTGTCTATACCCTGATTTTATCCACACAGGAGGCTATGGCCAGGCTGTGGGAGCTGCAGAGGTATATTTGCCTTTTACTGGTTCTGGCTGCGGTGGCGGGGACCGCCTTTGCATTCTTTTTTGCAGCCCGCAGCGGGAAGCCCATCAACTCGATCGCCCGTAAGCTTTGGCAGAAGGAAGAAAATTACAGCACGGATTTGAACAGCATCAGCCAATCTATTGATCAGATGATTCAGGAACAGAAGGAGGATCAGGCTGCCCTGCGCCAGACCTTTTTTCACAATCTCCTGAAGGCAGATTTTCTTTCCCGGGCTGAACTGGAATATATGGCAGACCGGGCAGGACTGCAGCTGACGGGCACGGTTTATTGTGCGGCGGCTATCCGGTTGTTTCCGGAAATTGACGCCGACAGCATCGACGGAAGAACGGTGGAGGAAGCAAGGGTGCTGCAGGCTCTGGTTTCCGACAGGCTTAAGCAGGAATATCCCTGGGCCAGCTGGTCTTATAAGAAAAATACGTTGGTGACACTATATATTATAGAAGCAAAAAATCAGGAGACCCTGTGGGAGACGCTGACACAGATTATTCTGTGGCTTAGAAGCGTCTGGAATGCCGATGGATACTGGGGGATAGGCTCACCCTGTAATGATCTGATGTATTTCTGGAAAAGCACGGAGGAGGCGGATGCAGCGCTGGATGCGCAGGAGGACAGTCCGGGCAGGGTGATACGTCTGTACTCTGAAATTCACAGGCAGGATGATTCCTATTATCTTCCTTATTCTATAGAGGAGCGTTTGGTGCAGTCCCTGCGGGCCGGGGATTTTAAAACGGCGGAAAGTGTGCTGCACCTGATACAAACAGAAAACTTCGTGTATCGCAGCCTGGGCCGCAGACAGCTTTTAAAGCTGAATCATGCCCTCTGTGAGATAATTGCGCAGCAGGCCAAGGGCCTTTCGGACAGCGAGGAGCGATTTATCCGTCTGAATGTTCTTTTGATGGAGGAAGGGAAAATTGAGGAGTATTTCAGCGGCCTTGGCAGCCTGTGCAGGGATATCTGCAGCAGTGTGGCCAGCAGAAAAAGCAGGAAGAGAAATGAAAAAATCAAGGAAATACTGCGGTTTGTGGAGGAGAATTACCAGAACCCGGGTATGGGGCTTGGGCTGGTGAGCCAGCAGTTTAAGCTCTCGGAAGGGTATCTCTCTGCATTTTTCAAGGAAGAACTGCAGGTAAATTTTGGGGATTATCTGGAAAACCTGCGTATAGGCCAGGCCTGCAGACTGTTAAAGGAAGGGGAGCTGGTTGCCAATATTGCTGAAAAAACGGGATATAACAGTGTACAGTCCTTCCGAAGGGCTTTTAAGAGAGTGATGGGGGTCAGCCCCAGCGAGTACAGGGGATGACGGGGAACCATTTTTCAACCTTTTTTCCGTTTCAGGGAACCATTTTTCAGGGGAAATGAACCGCCCTGGAACAAAAATGCGTATCTGGGATAATGTATCTTTTCTTCGTCCGGCTTTGGCATCTATAATGCAGTCAGCAAGAAAAAACGCAGGAAAGGAGAGAAAAATGGCAAAACCTTTGAAGGGGAAAGCGGCGTTGAAAGGAATGCCTCAAAAACCGCTTTCCAAGAGAATTCGGAAAAATGCTGCCTATTATGTGATGCTGGCGCCGCTGATGTGCTGTCTTTTGGTATTTTGTTATTTCCCTATGGTGGGAATCTTTTATGCCTTTACGGATTACAGCCCTTTTCGCCAGGATTTCAATCTTGTGGGATTTACAAATTTTGAAAACCTGTTTGCGTCGGCAGGCTTTTGGCAGGCTTTCCGCAATACGCTGGTGATCAGCAGCGTGAGGCTTCTTTTAGTGACCTTCGGCAGTATCGGACTTGCGCTTCTTTTAGATGAAATCCGAAGTGTCTGGTTTAAGAAGCTGACCCAGACGGTGGTTTACATTCCCCACTTTATGTCCTGGGTGGTAGTGGCCTCGGTTTTTACCATGTTCCTGTCGCCGAAAACAGGAATGGTAAACGGTATCCTGCAAGCCCTTGGGCTGGAGTCCATTTATTTTCTGGCGGACAAGGAATGGTGGAGGCCGTGTCTGTATCTGATCTCTATGTGGAAGGAAGTGGGCTGGGGGGCAATTATTTATGTATCTGCTTTGGCGGGAGTGGATATGGAGCAGCACGAGGCTGCCATCATGGACGGAGCAAACCGCATTCAGAGAGTAAGGCATATTACGCTGCCGGCCATCTCGGGCACTATCATGGTGGTATTTATCCTGAATCTGGCTAAGATTCTGAATCTGTTTGATCCAGTGTGGGTGCTGCAGAACGCTATGGTGATCAACGAATCTGATGTAATTGAAACCTATGTGTACAGGCTGGGTATCACCAGCTCCCAGTACGGAATTTCCACGGCGGCGGGGCTGTTTAAATCGGTGATATCTGTGGGATTTGTAATTTTGGGTAATAAGCTGAGCAAAAAAATAACTGGCGAGGAGGTGATTTGATGCGGGAACGATTTTCCTTTCGAAAGGGTCACCGGGCCAGAGCGGTTTTTTTGATCTGTGATTACTTGTTTCTGCTGTTCTTGATTGTGGCTATGCTGATTCCCCTGTGGAAGCTGTTTGTGGATTCTGTGGACCCTTCCAGTGTGGGAACCAGGTTTTGGCCGAAGGAATTCAGCCTTGACGCCTATAAGGTCATATTGAACAACGCGGGAATGTACCGGCCCTTTCTGGTTTCCGTGCTGACTACTGTGGCAGGAACCATCGTGGGACTTGCCGTTACCACCCTGGGAGCGTATGGGCTTAAGCAGAAGGAGCTGCCGGGCCATGCCTTCTTCAGCCGGGCGGTTTTGGTCACCATGATGTTTAACGGCGGTATGATCGCCACTTATCTGACTTACAAAAATCTGGGCTTGATGAATAATCTGATGGCAGTGATTGTGCCGGTTTGTGTGACGGCCTACAATACCATACTGATGCGGAGCTTTTTCGACGGACTTCCCGACGCGCTGTTTGATTCGGCGTCCATCGACGGCTGCAGTCCCTTTGGCTGCTTTTTCAGAATTGCGCTTCCCCTGTCAAAGCCGGCGCTGGCGTCGGTGGGACTGTTTATCGCCGTTGCCATGTGGAATGATTATATGCACTTTATACTGTATATTACAGATCAGGACTGGGTAAATTTCCAGGTAAAAATCAGGGCGCTGATTTTGGAGGAAACCCTTGCGGTGGGAAGCTCCAGCATCACGCTGGGGACGGAAATGCTCAAATCTGCCACAGTGATTGTGGTGATACTGCCGTTTCTGTTTGTGTATCCCTTCCTGCAGAAGTACTTTGTAAAGGGAGTTACGCTGGGAGCGGTAAAGGGATGAATTGGGGATAGAACAAAAAACATTACAACACGAGGAGGATTAAGATGCTTCAAAAATCGAAAAAAGAACTGATGAAAAGAATCGGCGCGGCGGCCCTTGCCCTTTCTGTGATGGGAACTTTGGCGGGCTGCGGTGGAACAGACAGCGGCACAGCAGGCGGCAGCACAGCGGACAGTAAACAGACACAGAGCACAACATCCCAGGAAGGCACATCTGCAGAAGGGTCTGGCAGCGGGCTGGATTATGACAGTATTGAAAAGCCGGAATCTATTTCCTGGTGTTCCCATGATGGACTGCTTCCGGAAAATGGCCAGGAGGAGTGGGATGCGGAATTTGAACGCCTTACGGGAATTAAATTGGAGCACACCTATGTGACGGGCAATGAGTACATTGAAAAAATAGAGCTGGATTATGCAGCAGGCACGGCGCCAGATGTATTTGACCTGTCTGAGGAGCACTTTCCCAAATATGTGGCGGAGGGCGCTCTGGCAGATCTGACGGATTTGGTGAAGGAATCGGGCTTATATGACCTGGTGGATGAGAGCATGTGGGAGCAGTGCTCCTACAATGGAAGAATTTACGGTGTGCCAAGAGAGTTTCCCCAGGCTTGCGGAACCTATGTGAGAAAGGACTGGCTGGACAGACTGGGCATGGAGATACCTGCCACCTACGAGGAATTTATTACAATGCTCACAAGGTTCAGAGATGAAATTGACGAGTGTCTTGTGCCTTATACTGCACCTGGCCTTATGAGCGCCCAGTATATTCCGGATTTCTATCAGGGGGCGGTTCCCGGCATCACCCAGGTGGACGGCGTCTGGGTAGACGGCATGCAGCAGGAAAATATGAAGACGGCCCTTCAGAGAACGCAGGATGCTTATGCGGAGGGGCTTTTGGATATGGAGGTCATCACGAACACCACCGCAACCTGCAGAGACGGCTGGGAGTCGGGAACTACAGGCGCCTTCTGCTACTGGACGGGCAACTGGGGACAGCAGCTTACGGAAAACCTGCAGAGAAATGTCCCTGACGCAGAGGTAGTGTGCATTCCACCCATTGAAGGAAGTGCTTATCTTTATTCCACCCCCTCGGTGCATGTGATTAACGGCAATCTTTCTGAGGAAGAGGCGGCCCAGGTATTCAAATACTTTATTGCATACCAGCACGACGGCGGGGAAGGGCAGGTGTTTTTCGAGTTTGGCGTGGAAGGCGTGCACTGGGAGCAGGATGGGGAAAATGTGAAGATGCTGCCCAGCCTTTCAGACCCCAATACCATTTTAAACAAGGCTTATATACTGCCTTCCTCCCGCCTCACTCCCTTAAATGAGGACAACAAAAACATGAATTATGTGGATGCTTATGTGGATTCCTTAAAGGCCACGGAAAATGCCAAATCCCAGAATTTCCAGCCGGCATCTCCCACCTACACCCTGATTTCGGCAGATTTGATCGTTGCCAGGGACAGCTGCGTGGCGGAGATCGTAACAGGTAATATTTCTGTAGAAGAAGGACTTGCCAATTATGCGGCTGCTGCCGAAGCCTTAAATCTGGATCAGGCTTTGGCAGAGATGAACGGCGAGGGCTGAGAAGAAGCAAAAACCGCAGATAGACATCTGCGGTTTTTTGCTGGAAAAATCTGGATATTCAAAAATATTATTTGTATATTTTTGCAATTTCTGGCAATTTTTACAAAAATGAAATCGTTATTTTTTTCACTTGTTACAAAAATATGGACATCTTCAACGAAAATGCTATAATATATTTATCAATTTTTTATATTATTATTGTAAGAAAGGGATAAATATTATGAAGATGCAGTCTAAAATTCTTACCATGGCGCTGCTGCCTATTTTCTGCCTGGGAATCGTAGTGATTCTCATTGGCAATGTAAGAATCGGAAGTGCAATGACGGGGAGTATTGAAAATGGCCTGCGGGCCTCTGCGGTATCGGTGAGGGATACCCTGGAACATGTGGATGAGGGAGATTTTCGAGTAGAAGGGGATGCTTTATATAAGGGAGATTTTAATGTGAGCCAGGCAGTGGAGATCGCTGATAATATCAAGGATGCAGCGGATATCGACATTACCGTATTTTTTGGAGATACCAGATATATGACCTCGGTTGTGGATGCACAGGGGAACCGGGTGATAGGGACACAGGCGAGGCAGACCGTCATTGACAGAGTGCTGGGCAATGGGGAGGAGTATTTCTCCACCAGCGTAAATGTGGAGGGACAGAATTTTTTTGGATACTATCTGCCGGTGTATAACAGTGGGGAAACGGCAGTGGGCATGATCTTCGCAGGTATGCCCCAGGAACATGCCCAAAGCCAGATCACCGGAATTATATCTATTATGGCCGGAGTCATTATTGGCCTTTTTGTGATCTGCGCCCTTTTGCTGTTTGCAGTGGTCAGAAGAATGGTGAAAACGCTGCACGAGGGTACCAATGCCCTGGATCAGCTGGCGAAGGGAAAGCTGAATATAGAGATGCACAAAACCACGCAAAGCAGAAAGGATGAGGTTGGAAATATCAGCCGCGGCATTATGCAGCTGAGGGAGGAACTCAAGGAGATTATTTCCAGTATCCAGGAACAGAGCAGAGTGCTGAATGAGGCTTCGGACCATCTGATGGAAAAGGCAGGCATCACCTCTGAACATATTGAGCAGGTGGAGCGGGCCGTGGAGGAGATCGCCCAGGGAGCAACAGGACAGGCTGAAGAAACCCAGAAGGCTACGGAGAATATTATCATTATGGGTAATATGATCGAGGAGACGGCGGAGGAGATCGAAGCCATGAGCGAAAGCGCAAAGCGCATTCAGGATATGGGACAAACCGCAGTGTCTACCCTGCAGGATCTGCAGAGCATCAATGTAAAGACAAAGGATTCCATTGATGTGATTTATGAGCAGACTAACACCACCAACATTTCTGCACAGAAAATCAAGGAGGCCACTGTATTGATCACAGAGATCGCCGAGGAAACGAACCTTCTTTCCTTGAACGCTTCCATTGAGGCTGCAAGGGCCGGGGAGCAGGGAAGAGGCTTTGCAGTGGTGGCGGCCCAGATTCAAAAGCTGGCCGAGCCGTCCAACGAATCCGCAAGACAGATCGAGGAGATTATCAATTCCCTTTTGGGGGATTCCGAGAGAGCTGTAAAAACCATGGATGAGGTAAAGACCATCATGGGACAGCAGAATGCAAATGTGGAAAAGACGGATCAGCAGGTAAAGCAGGTGCTTGGCCAGGTCGGGCAGGCGATAGAGGCCCTTGGAAGAGTGGCGGATAAGACGGAAAAGCTCAACCAGGCAAAGGCCAACGTTACGGATACCGTGCAGAACCTGACGGCTGTGGCTCAGGAAAATGCGGCCAGCACTCAGGAATCGGCTGCTTCGGTGACCCAGGTGTCGGAGGTAATCCGGGGCGTGGAGGAAATTGTGCGCAAACAGAAGGAAAGCGTGGAGCAGCTGCATAGAAGCATGCAGATTTTTGAAGTATAGGAAATGAGCCTATTGCCGAAAGGCACAAGAAATGATACACTTACAATCAGTGGGGACTCCAGATAAGGTCCCTGCTGATTTTTTGCTATTTTTAAGCGGTGAGAAAGGAGAAGTGTGCTGTGACGGGTATTTTTGACACGCATGCCCATTACGATGACGAAGCTTTTGACCAGGACAGGGATGCGCTTTTAAAAGAGCTTCCCGCCCGGGGCATCAGCCGGGTGGTGAATATAGGAGCCAGCCTGGCTTCCTGCGAAAAGACTCTCGCACTGGCAGAAAGCTATGATTATATTTACGCCGCCCTGGGAGTGCATCCCAGTGAGACGGCAGGCTTGGAAAAAACAGCCATAGAAACGTTAAGAAAACAATGCCGCCATGAAAAATGTGTGGCGGTGGGAGAGATTGGACTGGACTATCACTGGGAGGAGCCGGAAAGAGAAATACAAAAGGAATGGTTCGCCATGCAGCTTGCCCTTGCCAGAGAGCTTTCCCTGCCGGTGGTGATCCACTCCAGGGATGCGGCCAGGGATACCATAGATATTATGACTGCGGAAAACGCCAGAGATTTGGGAGGCGTAATCCACTGCTATTCCTATACCAGGGAGACTGCGGGGGTTTTTCTGGACATGGGCTTTTATATTGGCATCGGGGGCGTTATCACCTTTAAAAACGCAAGGAAGCTGAAGGAGGCGGCCCAGTATATTCCCATAGACCGCATTGTGGTGGAGACGGACTGCCCCTATCTTGCTCCGGAGCCCAACAGGGGGAGAAGAAACAGCTCTCTTTATCTTCCCTATGTGGTGGAAGCGCTGGCCGCCCTGAAGGGACTGACAGAGGAAGAGGTAAGAAGGGCTGTGTGGGAGAATGGGCTTCGCCTGTACCGCATGTCCTCATAAACAGCATCATTCTTTTAAGTCTCCCCTGGATTTTAAAGCTTTACGGCCTTTCGGAGGAAACCACTGCCCTGGCGTATACCCTGGTGATGATCCATAACGGTATGGCTATATTTTTGTGGCCGCTGTCCTTTGTGCTGCCCAATATGCTCCGGGCCTGCAACGACGTGCGCTATACCATGGCAGTGTCTATTTTTTCCATGTTTACCTTCCGCATCGGATTCAGCTATATTATCGGTGTAAACATGGGCTATGGGGCAGTGGGGGTGTGGATCGCCATGCTGCTTGACTGGGTATTTCGAGTGATTTTGTTTGTGGGAAGATATTTGACCGGAAGGTGGAAGAAAATGGCCTTGGGGCATGGTTAAGACAGGAGAAGAGAAAAATGCGGAAATATGAAACGCTGCATCTGGTGAAGGGAGAGGATTTGAACCATCACGGCACACTTTTCGCGGCCAGAGCTGCAGCCTGGTTTGTGGAGGCCGGTTTTGCGGCCGCTGCCTGTGAACACGGAAATACAGAGGAGATCGTGCTTAGAAATGTGCATTCCATGTCTTTTTCCAGACCTGTGAAAAAGGGGGAGGTAGTGCGCTTTACAAGTCGTGTAGTATATGCGGGAACCACCAGTCTGGTGGTGGGCATAGAGGCAGTCCAGGCTATTACAGGGGAAAGGGCCATTGCGGGCTATATTACCTTTGTGACAGTGGAGGAGGACACCGGACGCAAGAAGGCTCATAAGGTTATCCTGGATGCAGCCTGGGACAAAGAGGAGGAACGTCAGAGAAAAGAGGCCTTGTGCCTGGTGAAGGGAAGGAAGCTGCAGACAGAGCCTGAGAAACAGAAAGGAGAGGAACGCCTTGGAGAGAACATTTGAGATCAGAGATAATTTCTATTTGGACGGAAAGCCTTTTCAAATTATTTCAGGAGCTTTCCATTATTTCAGAACGGTGCCTGCCTATTGGAGGGACCGCATGGAAAAGCTGAAGGCCATGGGCTGCAATACGGTGGAAACCTACATTCCATGGAACATGCACGAGCCGGAAAAGGGAAAATTCTGCTTTGAAGGAATTTTGGATGTGGAGCGCTTTGTAAGCATTGCAAAGGAGCTGGAGCTGTATGTGATTCTGCGTCCCTCTCCATATATCTGTGCGGAATGGGAATTTGGCGGGCTTCCCGCCTGGCTTCTCAAGGAGGATGGAATGCGCCTCCGGGTGAGCTATGAGCCCTTTTTGAAGCATGTGGAGGAATATTATAAAGAGCTGATGCCCCATCTGGTTCACCTGCAGATCGACCGGGGAGGCCCTGTGATTCTTATGCAGGTGGAAAATGAGTACGGTTATTTTGCCAACGATAAGAGCTATTTGGAGACAATGCGAGATCTGATGCGCAAAAACGGAGTCACAGTGCCCCTTGTGACCTCTGACGGCCCCTTTGCCGAAAATCTGAACGGAGGTGTGGTTTCGGGCGCTCTGCCCACAGGCAATTTCGGCTCCCGTACAAAGGAGCGTTTCGATGTGCTGAAGCAGTACGCAAAGACAGGCCCTCTGATGTGCACGGAATTTTGGGTGGGCTGGTTTGACTACTGGGGAAACGGCGGGCATAAGACGGGTAATCTGGAGGAAAGCGTGAAGGATTTGGATACGATGCTGCAGATGGGGCACGTAAATATCTATATGTTTGAGGGCGGCACCAATTTTGGCTTTATGAACGGTTCCAATTATTACGAGGAGCTGACCCCGGATGTGACCTCCTATGACTATGACGGGGTGCTCACCGAGGACGGACAGATCACTGAAAAGTACCGCCGTTACAAAGAGGTGATAGGGAAGTATGCACCCATTCCCAAGGTGGAATTTTCCACAAGGATAGAGAGAAAAAATTATGGAACCCTGAAGGTGGGAAGGAAAGTGAGCCTGACCTCCACACTGGCCGCTATCAGCAGTCCGGTGAAAAGTCCGTTCCCCCAGTCCATGGAGCGCCTGGGACAAAATTATGGATATATTCTTTACCGGAGCATACTGCATACAGAGGAAAATCTGAACAAGATCAGATTATGGGGAGCAAACGACAGGGCCAATATTCTGGTGGACAATGTTCCCGCAGCAGTGCTCTATGACAGGGAGCTTTTAGAGGAGAGGGAATTAAAGCTTTCCATCAGAGAAAATGCAGTGCTGGACATTCTGGTGGAAAATATGGGCCGTGTGAATTTTGGCCCCCGCATGGAGAAACAGCGCAAGGGCATTGATCAGTGTGTGCAGATCAACGAACATATGCACAACGGCTGGGAGCAGTATCCCTTGCCCCTTGACAATGTGGAGCACGTTGATTTTGAGGGGGATTATCTGGAAAACACCCCGGCCTTTTATGAGTTTACCTTTTCGGTGGAGGAGCCGGGAGATACCTTTCTGGATTTTTCCGGCTGGGGGAAGGGCTGTGCTTTCGTAAACGGCTTCAACATCGGAAGATTCTGGGAGATCGGCCCCCAGAAAAGGCTGTATCTGCCCGGGCCATTGCTTAAAACCGGTGAAAACCGCATTGTGATTTTTGAAACGGATGGAAAGGCGGCAGAAACCATCACGCTGGCAGACGAGCCGGATATTGGGTGAAGAATCAAAAATAGGCATAAGAAAGGAAGCGGAAAAAACGAGCAGGCAGACAACAATGCCTGCTCGTTTTTTAATAAAAATATATCGAATATCAATAAAAATATATTGACAATCGTTTTCCAAGGTGCTATATTGAACTGGAAATCAGGAAAACAGATGGGGGTATCTGTATGAAACAGCAAAAAAATTTGACGAAACAAGAAAACCTGAAACGGCAAAAACAGCTTTTGACCAGGTGGACGAAGCTTCTGCTGGATATTATGTTTTTTGGCGGCATGGTGGTGACGGCGTCCCTGCCCTTCAGTATCAGGCTGGCGGGGAAATATCTTCCCAGACTTATGGATTACTATGAAGAGAATGTGATCATCTATTTTGTGCTGGGAGTGTCCGCCATTGTGCTCATCGGTGAGCTGCGCAAGATTTTTTCCACAGTTTTGGAGGAAAACTGCTTTGTCATGGAAAATGTGGCGAGCCTTAGAAAAATGGGTAACTGGAGCTTTTTTATCGCGGGAATGTCCGTGGTGCGCAGTATTGTCTATCTGACCATTGCCATGGCGGTGGTGGTTTTTGTCTTTGTGATAGCGGGGCTGTTCAGCAAGGTCCTGGCCATGGTGTTTGAGGAGGCTGTGCGCTACAAGGAGGAAAATGACCTCACCATATAATAAAGGGTTGATAACATGTGCTATGAAAAAGGCGGAGGCTGGCGGATATGGCGATTATTGTAAATCTGGACGTAATGATGGCAAAGCGTAAAAAGAATCTCACGGAGCTCTCCGGAGAGGTGGATATTACGCTGGCCAATTTATCTATATTGAAAAATAACAAAGCAAAGGCGATACGGTTTTCTACTCTGGAGGCTATCTGCAGAGCGCTGGATTGTCAGCCGGGAGATATTCTGGAGTATGTGCCTGATCAGGAGGGATAGACATGGATATGAATGATAAAAACGTTTCTGTACAAAATCAGGAAGCACAAAACGGCATGGCGCAGAATGCGGCGGCGCAAAGCGCTGCGGCCAGACACACAGGAAATCTGAAAAGGAATTTTGGCTTTTTTGGTCCGGCAACCTTTGTCTATGCGGTCTTTTACGCCTTTTGCATGTTTCGTAACGGGTCGGGGATCACCTTCCCTTTTTTCGTGGCAGGAAGTCTCTTGTATTTTTGCTTATGCTTATCAAAACTGGAGATTTCCTTAAAAAAAGGCAGCGTCTTTTATATGGCGGGGATGGCGCTCCTTTCCGTGTCCACCTTCTGCACCGACGATTCCAGGATCATTTCTCTGAATAAGACGGGGATTTTTCTGCTGATGATGAGCCTTCTTCTGAAGCAGTTTTATGATACCTCGGGCTGGAAGCTTGGAAAATATTTAGGAAGCATCCTGCAGCTTATTTTTTGCAGCATTGGAGAGCTTGACCGCCCCTTCCGGGACGGGGCGGAGTATCTGCGCAAAAAGGGGAAAAACAATAAGATATGGTTTGTCCTTCTTGGGGCAGCCGCCGCCGTGCCCCTGCTTTTGCTTATAACAGCTCTTCTAAGCAGCGCGGACGCAGTGTTTGGCCAGATGATGAAAAGCCTCACAGACTGGATACAGCCGGCAAATGTGTTCAACGTGACCTTTCGCATTCTCTTTTTGTTCTTTGCAAGCTATCTTCTGCTTGCTTATCTTTGCAGGCACACCATAAGCGAGGAGGTAAAGGACAAGAGAAAGGGAGAGCCGGTTTTGGCCATTACCGTTACGGGACTTTTATCGTTGATTTACCTTTTGTTCTGCGGGGTCCAGATTTTTGGCCTGTTTCTTGGGAAAATGCAGCTTCCCGAAGGATACACCTATGCGGAATATGCCAGAGAGGGATTTTTTCAGCTGCTTGTAGTGAGTATTTTAAACCTGGTGATTGTGCTGTTCACCTTGAGTTTCTTTCGGGAAAGCGCTCTGCTTCGAGTTATATTGACAGTCATGTCCCTCTGCACCTTTGTGATGATCGCCTCCAGCGCAATGCGGATGCTCCTGTACATTCAGTCCTATGACCTGACCTTTCTGCGTATCCTTGTGCTTTGGACCTTGGCAGTATTGTTTCTTTTGTTTGCAGGTGTGATTGTGGGTATTTTCCGGGAGCGCTTCGGGCTGTTTCGCTACAGCGTGGTTGTGGTGACCATATGCTATGTACTTTTATCCTTCAGTCATCCGGATTATATCATCGCAAAAGTAAATCTGAAGGAGGCGTCCCAGAAGACGGAGCAGATAGATTTCGGCTATCTGTCCTCCCTGAGCGCGGACGCCGCCCCGGTGCTGGTTCCTTATATGAAAGCCACGGGCCGTGACGCATATGTGGACGGACTTTCCGAGAGGCTTTCGGAAGGCTCCCTCAGAACCTTTAACCTCTCACGGTTTATTGCAGGGAAAACTTTGGAAAAATACGGGGAGGATATAAACTTTTTTTAAGAAAGGTTCTTTGGAATTTTCTGAGAGAATGGGGTATACTAAGACCACCAACATAAGGAAGGAGTTTCATTATGAAAAAATTGCGTTTTTTGCTGACTGCCTGCGTGCTGGCATTTGCCATGACAGCCTGCGGCGACAAAAATGCGGAGACGGGGGAGACCTCCCAGCAGAATACGGAAAGCGCCACACAGTCTGCTTCGGAAACTGCCCCAACTCAGGAGACGGGACTGTCCTCCACTCAGGAATTTCAGGAGACGGAAGAAAACAATCTGGACACGGTGGAAGGCTGGAGCCAGGAAATGACTGCTGTCCGGGATGCCATAGTGGACGCATTGGGGGAAAATTATTGGCCCAATACGGCAATCACTCCCCAAATGCTGGAGGATACCTTTGGCATTGCCTCGGATTTGTATGATGATTACATGGGTGAAATGCCAATGATCAGCACAAATGTGGATACTTTATTGATTATCAAGGCAAAAAGTGATAAGGTAGATGAAGTGGAGGAAGCATTGAACACATACCGGGATCATCTGGTGAACGATACAATGCAGTACCCCATGAATCTGGGAAAGATTCAGGCGTCCAGAATTGAGAGGATCGGCAGCTACGTCTGCTTTGTCCAGCTTGGCGCAGATACCACTGCCGTTTCAGAAAGCGGCGAGGAGGCTGTGATTACTCACTGCCAGGAGCAGAATGAGCTGGTGATTGAGATAATCGGCCAAAACGTAGAGCGTTAATGGAGCATTCAAATGGTATTCAGCAGCATTTTGTTTCTATTTCGGTTTTTGCCCGCATTTTTTATTTGTTACTTTCTGGTTCCCCAGAGGATGAAAAATTTCATCCTCCTCTTGGGGAGCCTGATTTTTTATGCCTGGGGCGAGCCGGTGTACATTGTGCTGATGCTGTTTTCCATTTTGTCAGACTATATTCACGGCATTTTGATCGACAAGTACAGAAACAGGAGGGTGTCAGTCTTTCTGCTGATTTCCTCCATTGTGATAAATCTTTTGATGCTGGGATTTTTTAAATATGCGGACTTTCTTATCGGCACGGTGAATGCGCTGGCGGGTACAAGCTTTGCCTTGCTTGAGCTTCCGCTTCCCATCGGGATTTCCTTCTACACCTTTCAGACCATGTCCTATACCATCGACGTTTACCGCGGGGAGGCTAAAGTGCAGAAAAACCTTCTGGACTTCAGCGTCTTTGTGACCATGTTCCCGCAGCTCATTGCAGGACCCATTGTGAAATACCGTCAGGTGGAGGCGCAGCTGCACCGGCATAAAAGCGATTTGTATCAGATAAGCGCAGGGGTTAAGCGCTTTGTGGCGGGTCTTGCTAAAAAGGTGCTGATTGCCAACAATCTGGGGGTGCTGTGGACGGAAGTTTCCGCTATGAATTACGGGGAAATCAGCGTACTCACGGCATGGCTGGGAATTTTTGCCTTTGCCTTTCAGATTTATTTTGATTTTTCGGGATATTCCGATATGGCGATAGGGCTGGGGGCCTGTCTGGGATTTACCTTCCCGGAAAATTTTAATTATCCTTATATATCCGCCTCCGTTTCGGAATTCTGGCGCAGATGGCATATCACCTTAAGCAGCTGGTTTCGGGAGTATGTGTACATCCCGCTGGGAGGCAACAGAAAGGGACTTTCCAGACAGCTTGTGAATATCCTGATTGTGTGGGCCCTTACCGGCATCTGGCACGGTGCGGATATCAGCTTTCTTGCCTGGGGACTTTGGTTTGCGCTTCTTTTGATTTTGGAAAAGCTGTTTCTTGGCAAAGTGCTTTCAAAGCTTCCAAAGGCCTTCGGAAGGATTTATACCTGTCTGGCGGTGCTGCTTGGCTGGGTTTTGTTCGGGCTGGATTCTCTCTCACAGGCGGGAGGATTTTTCAAGGCTCTGTTTGGAGCCGGAAGCGGCGTGCTGTTTGATGGACAAGGGCTATATCTGGGAAGAGAATATCTGCTTTTATTCGCTATTGCGGCCATTGGCGCAACCCCCTTTATTGGGGCGATTCTCAAAAAACTGGAAAAAAACCGCACAGGCTATGCCATAGCCTTGTACCGTCTGGGGGAAAAGGTAATTCCTCCCCTGCTGCTTCTTTTGTCGGTGGCGTACATTGTAGATGCAAGCTACAATCCTTTTTTGTATTTTCGGTTTTAGCGAAAGGAGGAGGCTATGGACGAGAAGAGAAATGCCATTTTGACAGTTGCCATTATCTGCGCCATGCTGCTCGTGTTTACGGCGGCGGATCTTTTCAACGGCGATAGAATCTATTCTGAGACAGAAAACCGTGTTTTGGCTTCCAGACCGGAGTTTTCCCAGGAGAGCGTAAAAAGCGGAGAATTCGGCGCGGCTTATGAGGAATACATTACGGATCAGTTTGTAGGCAGGGATAAGTGGATCGGTATCAAGACTGCCTCGGACATTCTCATGCAGAAGAAGGACATCAATGGTGTCTATCTCGGGCAGGATGGTTATCTGATTGAGCAGCATCTCCCCTCGGCGTATGAGAGCGTGCAGGTCACCAAAAGGACGGCGCTCTTGGAAAAACTGGTACATGACTGGAATGCCAAGGTGATGCTTGTACCCACTGCAGATAACGTGCTCACAGACAAGCTTCCCGCAAATGCTGCCTATTATGACCAGGAGGCGCTTTTGGCTTATGTGGAGGAGCAGATCGGGGAAAGCCATTATATTGACGTTTTTTCTGTGCTGAAGGAGCATTCCCGGGAGGAAATCTATTATCGCACAGATCATCACTGGACCAGTCTGGGGGCCTATTATGGATACTCTGCCTGGGCACAGGCTTTGGGAGTAAGGCCCTATGACTACAGTGTTTCCCGTATGCGCACGGCTTCGGAGGATTTTTTGGGAACCCTCCATTCCCGTCTGAATCTTCCCATGAAGGGGGACGAAATTACCTATTTCCCCGAGACCATCAAGCGTCCGGTGACAGTCACCTACGATTT
The DNA here is from genome assembly GCF_944382095.1 of Candidatus Acetatifactor stercoripullorum. NCBI lineage: Bacteria > Bacillati > Bacillota > Clostridia > Lachnospirales > Lachnospiraceae > Acetatifactor > Candidatus Acetatifactor stercoripullorum. The sequence goes on along the minus strand of NZ_CALWMU010000003.1, from coordinate 26,579 downwards.
TGAGGAGACTATGGATACCTATTATCAGGAGAGCTATCTGGAGACGAAAAATAAATATGGATTTTTCCTGGATGATAACCATGCCTTTACGGAGATACACACCAGCTATCGCAACGGAAAAACGCTTTTTGTCATAAAAGACTCCTACGCCAACAGCCTGATTCCCCTTTTGACCCCCCATTACCAGACCATCTATGTGGTGGACCTGCGTTATTTAAACGGCAGTCTCTATGAGTTTATGCACACATATGAGCCGGAGGGGGGAATGGATGTGCTGGTGGTGTATAACTGCATTCATTTTCTGGAGGATTTTCAATACTATGAGTAAAACAGTGATTTTTGATATGGACGGCGTATTGTTTGACACGGAAAGACTGTGCATGGAGGGATGGAGCAGGGTCGGGGAAAAGGCAGGCATTCGTGGAATAGAGGAGATATCCAGACAGTGTATCGGCTTAAACGGCAGTGATACCAGAGAGCTTGTGTTAAACGCGTATGAGCGGGATTATCCGGACAAATCCTTTCCCTATGAGGAATTCCGCAGACAGGTCTCTGAGTGGTTTTGGGAGGAGATCGAAAAAAACGGCCTGCCCATAAAGGAAGGAGCAAAAAGACTTCTGCCCTATCTGCAGCAGTCAGGATACAGCTTGGGACTGGCGTCCTCCTCCAGGTATGATTCTGTGGTCAGCCATTTAAAGCAGGCCCGGCTGATTGACTATTTTTCTGTGATCGTATCGGGCGATATGGTGCAGCATTCCAAGCCCAGGCCCGACATTTACCTGCTGGCCTGCAGAAAGCTGGGAGCCAGGCCTGAGGAGACCTATGCCATTGAGGATTCCCCCAACGGAATCCGCGCTGCCGCAGCAGCGGGCTTAAGGCCTATCATGGTGCCGGATCTGATAGAGCCCGATGAGGAAATCAGAGGACTTTGCTTTTTGATCTGTGAAAACCTGACCCAGGTTATGGGATACTTTAATCGATAAACGTGCAATATCAGGAGATATTAGTGTGAAAAATCACACTGATGTGCTGATTTTTCACACAGCTATTTGTTTCTGAGCGAAAACAAATAGTTGTGATGGCAGACGCAAATTTGATATTTGCGTCGCCTCTTCGCGACGAGTCGCTCAGAAATGAGGATTACAATGGCAGATTTAGGAATACCGCAGAATACCATAGCAGTGCTGCAAAAATATAATTTTCATTTTCAGAAAAAATTCGGGCAGAATTTCCTGATCGACGAAAGGGTGCTTGACAGGATTATATCCGCTTCTGAGATTACAAAAGAGGACTGTGTGCTGGAAATTGGCCCGGGGATTGGCACCATGACCCAGTACTTGGCGGAGAGAGCCGGGACAGTGACCGCAGTGGAGATTGACAGAGCGCTGATTCCCATTCTGGAGGAGACCCTTTGTGATTATTCCAATGTAACTGTGATTCACGGGGACATCCTGAAATTTGATATCAATCAGCTGGTGCAGGAAAAAAATGGAGGCAGGCCCATAAAGGTAGTGGCCAATCTTCCCTATTATATTACCACCCCCATTATCATGGGATTGTTTGAAAAGCAGGTGCCGTTAAAAAGCATCACTGTCATGGTGCAGAGGGAGGTGGCAGAGCGTATGCAGGCGCAGCCCGGAACCAAGGACTACGGGGCCCTGTCCCTTGCAGTGCAGTATTATGCGAAGGCGGAGGTGGTGGCCAATGTGCCGCCAAACTGCTTTATTCCCAGACCCAGTGTGGGCAGCGCGGTGGTGCGGCTTTTGCGTCATGAGAGGCCTCCTGTACAGACAAAGGACGAGGCCAGAATGTTTGCCTTGATTCGAGCATCCTTTAACCAGAGGCGAAAGACCCTGGTAAACAGTCTGGGAAATGCGGGGGAGCTACATATTTCCAAGGAACAGGTTTTTGAGGCGCTTGCGCAGATGGGACTTTCCCCCACGATCCGGGGCGAGTCTCTTTCTCTGGAACAATTTGCCAGACTGAATAATCTGCTGTAGGGCGTGGGGTGAATTGTTACGCTGCAAAGGCAATTTTTCCTTCGTTTATTTTGACATATCAGAGGGTACTATGATAAACTTAGGGAGAAAAGCGGGAAAGTCTGAAAACAACGAACCAAAGACCAAAAAGGGAGCGGAATACCTTGGATAAGTATGAATATAAAGTAAGGTCAGATGAAATCAAGGAGCTGATAGCACAGGGGGATTATGCCCAGGCGGCAGAGATTGCTGACACCATTGACTGGCGGAGAGTCAAAAGTGTGATGATGCTGTGCACCATCAGCGACTTATATAAAATAAACCGCAGATATGAGGATGCCAGGGATATGCTTCTTTTGGCATATGAGCGCCGTCCGGGTGGGAGGACCATCTGCTATTCTCTGTGTGAGCTTTCCATCAAAATGGAGGAATATCTGCAGGCCATAGAGTATTATAAGGAATTTGTGCAGATAGCGCCCAAGGATCCGGGGCGCTACATTCTGCAGTACAAGCTGTATGAGGCGCAGGATGTGAGTCTGGAAGAACGCATTGAGGTTTTGGAGGAGCTGAAAAAAAGAGATTACCGGGAAAAGTGGGCTTATGAACTGGCCTACCTATATCACCGGGTAGGGCTTGCTACCCGGTGCGTGGAAGAATGTGATGAGCTGATTCTCTGGTTTGGAGAGGGAAAATATGTGATTAAGGCCATGGAGCTTAAAATGCTTCATCAGCCTCTGAGCCCTGAGCAGCAGGAGAAATACGACCATCGGTTTGATGGGCAGGCACCGGAGATACAGATCCCAAATGCCGAAGAGGAGCAGGAGGAATACCCTGGGGAGCAGGGCGACGAAAACCTTCAAAGCTATGGAGGCACCCAGGGATATGAAACTGTTCAGGACTATGAAACTGTCCAAGACTATGAAGCAGTCCAGGACTATGGGAATACCCGGGAGTATCCTGCGGTACAGGAAGGTATTTTAGAGGGAGAACCCCAGGAGGCCCAGGACCAGGAGGTTCAGAACCAAAAGGTTCAGGAAGAAAACAGGCAGCCGGAGGATATGGACATTCATGTAAAGACCATGGATGTGGGACAGTATAACACGATCAATCTGCAGGAGGAGCTGGCAGCCGGCCTAAGAGAGGTGCTGGGGGAAGAGCGGGTCCACGTACAGGCGGAGGCTGCCTTGGAGCCAGAGGAAGAGCAGATGGAATCCTCGGAAGTGTTTTTCGGAGAAACCGGGGAAATTGCAGACTTGGAAAACCAGGCACAGGCGCAGACAGAGCCGGAGTCTGAGCCTGCGGCTTCATTCAAGACCGTGACGGCGGCTGAGCAGAATACAGTCACGGCATCTGAGCAGAATACAGCCACGGAGCCTGAGCAGGAGCCGCCCGTAGATGGGGAGCCGGACGTCACTGGTCAGATGGTGATGGAGCAGATGCGCTCGGAAAGAGAACCTGTACAGCAGGTTATGCAGGCGGAGCCGCCCAAAGAAATGGCGGAGGTGCTTTCCCAGGAGACGGACGGACAGATCAGCTTTGTGCTGCCCGAAAGCGAGCAGGTGGAAAAGCAGATAACGGGCCAGATGAACATTGAGGATGTCCTTGCGGAATGGGAGCGCATGAAAAAGGAAAACCAGGAAAAGCGCAAGGAGGAAGTCCGCCGGCATGTGCTGCAGCAAACCGGAAACATGTTTACGGAGTTTGAGGCTTCGGTGAGGGACGGATTGCTGGAAAAGCTGGAAAGAGAAAAGGCGGATACAGAGGAGCCGGAGGTCATAGAGGAAGCTTATGAGGAAGCGCCCGAAGAGGTTTCGGAGGAGGCTTATGAGGAAGCGCCCGAAGAGGTTTCGGAGGAGCCTTATGAGGAGGCGCCCGAAGAGGTTTCAGAGGAGCTTTATGAGGAAGCACCCGAGGAGGTTTCAGAGGAGCTTCATGAGGAGGCACCCGAGGAGGTTTCAGAGGAGGCTTATGAGGAGGCGCCTGAAGAGGTTTCGGAGGAGCCTTATGAGGAAGCACCCGAAGAGGTTTCGGAGGAGCTTTATGAGGAGGCACCCGAAGAGGACGCAGAGGAGCCTTTGGAAGAGCCCCGGGAGCCCGAGGAGATTTTGGAAGCCGTTCAGGAAGAGGAGGAGAAGCCCTCCAGACCTGAGGTGGAGAGAGATCGGGCAAAGATAAGAAATCTTACAAGGGAGGAAAAGGAGCTGTATGCGTCCTTTATCCAGAGCAAATCCGCAAGAGAACAGCTGGTGAAGGCCATTGACGGCATCAGTATGGCCCCCTATACGGGCAATGTGATCATTACAGGGGAAGAGGGCATGGACACGCTGACTCTGGCAAAGAATATGATCCGGGAAGTACAGATGACGGACAGCAATTTTTCCGGAAAGGTTGCGAAGATATCCGGCCAGGCCCTGAATCGGAAAAATGTAGAGGAAACGCTGGATCATTTGAAAAACGGCGCGCTGATTATCCAGAAGGCCGCAGGCATGAGCGGGGAAACCGCAAAAGCACTGCACAAGGCGCTGCAGAAGGAAGCCAGAGGCATTATTGTGATCCTGGAGGACACGAAAAAGGCTGTGGATAAGCTTTTGGAGGGACAGAAGGAGCTTTCCGAGTGCTTCCCCTGCCGGATGGATGTGGAGGCCTTGAGCAATGATACGCTGGTGGCCTTTGGAAGGAAGTACGCCCGGGAAATGGAATATTCCATTGATGAGCTGGGGATTCTTGCGCTGCACACACGCATTGAGGATATGCAGACTATAGACCATGTGGTGACGGCCATGGAGGTCAAGGACATTGTGGATGAAGCCATTCGTCATGCCAACAGGAAAACTTTGGGACATTTTCTTGATATTCTTTTTGCAAGGCGCTACGATGACGAGGATATGATTATCTTGACTGAAAAAGATTTTGTTTGATGGAGGTGGGGGAATGACAAAAGCAGAGGGCAAAGTTTTTATTTCCGAGGCAGATCAGTACTTGTTTGCCCAGGGAACCCATTATGACATTTACAAGAAGCTGGGAGCCCATCTGTCCTGTGAGGACGGGGTGGAGGGCGTTTACTTTGGGGTGTGGGCGCCAAATGCCCAGGCGGTTCATGTGATCGGCTCCTTCAATGGCTGGAATGAGGAAGCCCATTCCATGGAAAAGCTGGGAGAGGGAGGCATCTGGGCCTTGTTTATTCCCGGCGTGGCAGAAGGGGAAATGTATAAGTTTCTGATTACAGCCGCAGACGGAAGGAAGCTGTATAAGGCGGATCCATTTGCAAATCAGGCGGAATACCGCCCGGGCACCGCTTCGGTGATCACGGACCTTTCCGGCTTTGCCTGGAAGGACGAAAAGTGGATGAGCAAGCGGGATGAAAAGGACATGAACAAGGAGCCAATGGCCATTTATGAATGTCATATCGGTTCCTTTATGAAGCATCCCGACGGAACTGAGGGCTTTTACAATTACCGGGAATTTGCAACGCGGATTGTGGAATATCTGAAGGAGATGAAGTATACCCATGTGGAGCTGATGGGCATTGCGGAGCATCCCTTTGACGGTTCCTGGGGATATCAGGTGACAGGCTACTATGCGCCCACCTCCCGGTACGGGACGCCCAAGGACTTCATGTATCTTGTGAATGAGCTCCATAAAGCGGGAGTGGGAGTAATCCTTGACTGGGTGCCGGCCCATTTTGCCAAAGACGCCCATGGCCTGGCTGAATTTGACGGGCAGTGTATCTATGAGCATCCCGATCCCAGGCTGGGAGAGCACCCTGACTGGGGAACCAAGATTTTCAATTACGGGAAGCCCGAGGTAAAAAATTTCCTGATTGCCAACGTTTTATTCTGGCTTCGTGAGTTTCATGTGGATGGTATCCGTGTGGACGCAGTGGCCTCCATGCTGTATTTGGATTACGGCAAACAGGAGGGGCAGTGGGTGCCTAATAAGTATGGCGGCAATAAAAACCTGGAAGCCATTGAATTTTTCAGACATTTGAATTCAGTGGTCCGGGGAACCTATCCGGGATTTCTCACCATAGCCGAGGAGTCCACAGCCTGGCCTAATGTGACGGGCGACATCGGAGGAGAGGGACTTGGCTTTTCCTTTAAGTGGAATATGGGATGGATGCACGATTTCTGCGAATATATGAAGCTGGACCCCATTTACAGGAAGGGCTGTCACCATGCCATGACCTTTGCCATGAGCTACAATGAAAGCGAGAATTATATCCTCCCTCTGTCCCACGATGAGGTGGTTCATTTAAAATGCTCCATGGTAAACAAAATGCCTGGCTATACGGCGGACAAATACGCAAATCTCAGAGTCGGGTATGCCTACATGTTCGGCCACAGCGGCAAAAAGCTGCTGTTTATGGGACAGGATTTTGGACAGGAAAGAGAGTGGAGCGAAGAGAGGGAGCTTGACTGGTTCCTTCTGGGAGAAAAATACAATAAAGGCGTCCATGATTTTATGAAGGAGCTTCTTTTGCTGTATCGGAAGTACCCGGCGCTTCACGAGCTGGACAACAGCTGGGCGGGCTTTGAGTGGATGAACGCCGACGATGCAGAGCAGAGCACCTACGCCTTTGTGCGACGGTCCTCCACAGGCACCCAGAATCTTCTGTTTGTGCTGAATATGACCCCTGTAAAGCGTGAGAATTACGTGGTTGGGGTTCCCAAAAAGAAAAAGTATCGTCTGCTGCTAAACAGTGATGAGGAGCGGTTCGGCGGATGGGGGAATGAAATTCCCAGGGAACTCACAGCTCAGAAAAAGCCCTTTCACTATCAAAATTATTCCATCAGCTTTGATCTTCCGCCTTATGGAGCGGCAGTGTTTCTATTCTGAGGGAGAGGAAAGAAAAAGCCCCGGGGTTAAGAATCCGGTTATATGCACCGAAATAAAAGGTAAGCGTAAAGAAACGCTTGCCTTTTTGTTAAGCATATAATGTTTTGAACATAGAATGGGGAGTGCACCTATATGAAGATTACCTTTCAAACAGCTGAGGCAGAACAGAGTGTTAAGCAGCAGACTCAAGTAAGGACCGCCGACGCGGCAAAAAAAGCAGACAGCGTTTACGGGGCTGTTCTTCTGCCGGGAGAAAACAGGCTTCTGGGAAGCGGGGAAAAAAAGTCCTGGGCAGAATTCAGACAGGAGGCTCAGGTCAAGGATGTTTCCGTACAGCAGGACTATAGAACCCTTTTGTCACACACCATGTCTCAGGAGGACTATGCCCGGCTGGAGGAGGAGGGCTTTCATTTTGAAAGCCTTGACCCTGAGGAAGCAGTGACCATTTTGGACAAGATCAAGGCGCAGCTGGCCCGCTCGGGACAAAATATCATTGGCTATACGGATGATATCGACATGGACACGCTGGCGGCGGCGCTGGGCAGCGATACACTGGCAAGGGCCGTTTCCCACAGCTTTAGGGAGGCGGATCTGCCCTTGACGGCTGAAAATATAGAAGGCGTGAAAGAGGCGTGGAACATGGCCTCTAACCTTACGGACCTGGATGCAGGCACCCGGAGCTACCTGGTGGAAAATGCCATGGAGCCGGAGATATGGAATGTGTATCTGGCACAAAGCAGCGGCGCAAAGGGAAAGGAAAGCTCCCTGCAGCAAGGGCCCAAAAGGATAGGACCGAAATATTACGCAGAAGAAATCAAGGGCTATTATGCTCAGAGCGCACAGACTCCCCATATGGAGGAACTGCAGGCCCAGGCGGACAAGGTGATTGAGAAAGCCGGATTTTCTGTAAATGAGCACAGCCGTGAAATGGCGGGATGGCTTTTGGACAGATCGCTCCCTCTTACGGCGGAAAATCTCCAGAGAGTGCAAATGCTGGAGACAGTCCCTGTGCCAGTCACAGAGGAGGCCTTTGCAGCAGCGGCAGCGGAAGCGGTATCCGGGGGAAAGGAGCCTGTATTTGGAAATCTTGGCCGGAGCGAGGATATCTATCACAGAGCGGCGGAGGTTTTGTCCTATTATGAAAATCTGTCGCCGAAGCAGCTTGGCGACAGCGTCACAGCCAGAAGACAGCTGGAGGAGATACGCCTTCGCATGACGGCGGAGGTGAATGTGAAGCTGTTAAAAAGCGGATTTTCCATTGATACGGCGCCCATGGAGGAGCTGGTGGAGGCTCTCAGGGAGGCCGAGGCAAAGCTGGCCGGGACGTATTTTCCGGGGGAGGAGGAACCCCTTACAAAATATCGTCTGTATCGGGATACCAATGAAGTCATAGCGCAGCTGCCCGCCATGCCGGCACGGATTCTGGGCCCCTTAAGTATTCAAGAGAGCCAGACGTCTCTGACGGAGATTTATGAACAGGGAAAGGCGGCCAAAGCGGTCTATGAAAAAGCCGGGGAGAGCTATGAAGCCCTGATGACTTCACCCAGGGGGGATATGGGGGACAGCATTCAGAAGGCGTTTGCCAATGTGGATGAGCTGCTCTTGGAGCTTTCTTATGAGCTTACGGACGAAAACAGAAGAGCGGTGCGCATCTTGGGCTATAACCGCATGGAAATTACGGGAAAGAACATAGAGCTTGTGAAGGCGGCCGATGAACAGGTGCAGTCTGTGATTGAGAAGATGAAGCCTGCGGCAGTGCTTCAGATGATCCGGGATGGAATCAATCCGCTGGAAAAGACATTGCCGGAGCTGGAAGAATATTTTTCCGGGCTTCCGGAGGATTTTGAGGAGACTGCGGAAAGCTACAGCCGCTTTCTATACGGATTGGAAAAAAACAAAGCCGTTACCGAAGACGAAAGAGAGACCTATATCGGTATTTACCGGCTGCTGCGTCAGATTGAAAAATCCGACGGCGCCGTGGTTGGAGCGCTGGTAAACAGCCAGGCCCAGCTTCACCTGAAAAATCTCCTTTCTGCAGTCAGAAGCGGAAAATTCAGACATCTGGACGTGAAGGCCCAGGATCGGCTGGAACAGGTGATTCAAAAGGGTGAGAGTATCTCAGAGCAGATCGCCAGGGCCTTTGCGGGGGATGTGAGAGATATTGTGACAGAAGTGTCACAGGAGACGGACAACGCGCAGGAGTACAGGAGGCAGAAGCTGGAACAGCTTCGGAGCTTTGCGGTGACGGAGAATGAGTGTGTGGCGCTTTTGCAGAAGGGGCAGACCACGCCCAGTGTACACAATCTGCTGGCGGCCCAGGCGCTTTTACAAAATAGAGAGCTTTTTTACAGCGCCCGCAGAAAGGGGACTGGAAATGGCGAGGAAATGGCGGAAATGAAGTCTTTGGCGGACGGACTTTGGGAAACCTTGGAGGATAAGGATGAATTCTCCGGGGAATACCAAAAGCTCGTAAAAGAGACCGGCAAAGAAGTGGAGGAAGCCTTGCAGGAGGCGGTAAGCAGTGTGGATGTCAGAGAGCTCAGGCTGGCACACAGACAGCTTGCCCTGGCGGAGAAGCTTGCAAGGCAGGAGGAATACTTTTTCTCCATGTATGTGGGAGAAGAACTGACGGGAATACGCCTGACGGTGGAAAGAAATGGGCCGGAAAAAGGGAAGGTTTCCGTTACCTGCCGGTTTTCGGAGGAAGAGACCCTGCACGCAGATTTTTGGCTGGCAAATGAAAAAATTACGGCATATGTTGCGGGAAATGAAAAAACAGAGGTTACGAAACTGCAGAAAATTGCCGATACATTCACAGAAGAGGCCTCCGGACACTGGATCATGGAGAAGGTGTCTGTTGTGCAGGATGCCGGCAAGGGGCCGGACATGACAGAAGAACAGGAGATATCTGGCGAGGGGGTGTCTGCCGATAACGGGCAGCTGTACCGGATCGCCAAGACATTTTTAGAAGCAGTCAGACAGCAGGAAAGAGGTAGCGTATGAGAATTAATTACAATGTATCGGCAATGTTGTCCAATAATGCGCTGTCCAACAGCGAAGATCTGTTGGCAAAATCGCTGGAGAGATTGTCGTCGGGCTTAAAAATCAACCATGCAAAGGACAACCCGGCGGGGCTTGCCATGGGAAAAAGAATGAATGCGCAGATCGAAGGATTATCTGTGGCAAATCAAAATGCAAGCGATGGAATATCCATTATTGAGATTGCAGACGGGGCGCTGACAGAGGTCAGCGAAATGCTGCAGCGTATGAACGAGCTCTCGGTGAAGGCGGCAAACGGAGTCATGACGGACGAGGACCGGGCTACTGTGCAGGACGAGATCGCGCAGCTGAAGGAGGAGATCACCCGTATAGCGGATACCACGGAATTCAACGGACAAAAGCTCCTGAACGGCGAGTTTGATTTCAAGGGATATACCAACAATCTGGAGGTAAAGGTAAACTCCTACTCCAAGGAGGTAACGGCGAAAACCTACAGCATTGACAGCATCACGCTGGAAAAGGAAATTGTGGACGGCGTGGAGACGGGCAATTATCTGGTGGACCTGGACAGTTTAAACCTGGGAACCGATTTCCCGGACGGAACCACGGCTACTGCTAAGGATAATCTGATTACGCTGGAAGGAGAAGGCGGATTTGAGATGGTGCTGGATGTGTCGGAGGTAAACTTCGGAGGCGCCAATACAGTGACCTTCAGCGCAGCAGGCGGAAATGGACTGGTGATTGATGCTACGGGAATCGGAGCTATGCGCCTGCAGATTGGAGCAAACGAAACCCAGATTCTGGCGGTGGATATTCCTACGATTTCTTTACAAAATATGGGGATCGAGGAGATTGATGTATCCACTCAGGAAGGAGCCGGGGACGCTATATACAGACTGGACGGGGCCATCAAATATGTCTCCAAGGTGAGGGGGCGTCTGGGCGCTTATCAGAATCGTTTAGAGTCCTCCGTAAACAGTCTGGATGTCACCTCTGAGAATATGACGGCTGCTTATTCCCGTATTATGGATGTGGATATGGCTGAGGAGATGACTTACTATACCACCTATCAGGTGATGACCCAGGCGGGAACCTCAATGCTGGCCCAGGCCAACGAAAGACCCTCTCAGGTGCTGCAGCTTTTGCAGTGACAGCGGGCAGAAGCGTATTAGCAGTGATATGTGTCTTTTTTACAGGGAGGCAGAATGACCAAGGAACAAAAACAGGAATTTACCAGGAGAATTACACAGGCAAATTCCACGCAGCTGATTGTTATTTTATATGAGATGCTTTTACTGTATCTGGAAGAGGGAGCGCAGGCTCACGCATCCGGAGACAGAGATGCCTTTCGGGAAGCTATTCGCAAGGCAAGGGGATGTCTCAATGAGCTTCTTGCATCCTTAAATCCGAACTATGAGCCGGCGCCCGCTCTATTGCGGCTTTATTTGTTCTGCATCAGGAGACTGGCCTATGGCGAGGTCAGGAATGATCCGAAGGTGTTGGAAGAAATAGAAAAAGTGATACGTCCCCTCCATGATGCTTATGAAAAAATTGCGCCGCAAAACGAAAATGGCCCTGTGATGAATAATTCCCAGGCAGTTTATGCCGGACTGACCTATGGCAGAAACACCTTAACCGAAAACATGGCTGACCAGGGCGCGAATCGGGGAATGCTGGTATGATTTTGCAGTCCCGGCGGCAGGCTCCAGGGCGGCCAGATCCGTCAGGTGCTTGTATCTTTTCTGCAGAGAATTAATCTCATAAATATAGCTGTCAATCAAATCTGTGTCAACAGCGTTATCAAAACCCGCATATGCAATGTCCAGTGCTGTGCGGGTTTTTTCCATGGCTTCCTGCAGACTGACTGGAGTAAAATCCGGTTCCTCTACACGCGAGGAATCGTAGTTTCGACTGAAGAATATTTTCATGCTGTTACCCAAGCCTTTCAATTTTGTTGTTAAAAGTATAGCCCCCTTAAATGGAAAATATACCAATTCTTAGAAAGAATGCCAGGAAAATGAAGGTTCGGGCATAAAAAACAAAAAAGGCTCATAGATTGTAGCAAAAGAACGTAAGAGGGACAGGACAATGGAAAATCAAATGGGAACCATGCTGATTGTGCTGGCCTGCGCTGCGGCACTGCTGATAGGCGCCATGCGAAGAAAGCTGGAATGGCTTTTAAACGTTGTTATGCGGAGCGTGCTTGGCACGATTGCAATCTATTTTATCAATTCTCTTCTGGCCGCGCTGGGAATTTCCCTGGGGGTGGGCATTAATGCGGTGACCGTTTTGACAGCCGGAATTCTTGGAATACCTGGGCTTTTAGCGCTTTACGGAATCGGAATTTATCAGCTTATGTAAAAATTTACCAAAATTTATATTTTTCCTTGTTTTCTATTGCAAAGCAAAAGGACAGCGTCTATAATACATTTTACAAAACAGATCAAAAAGATTTTCTAAAGAATCAGTGGGACAATATCGTCCCGGCATTACCCGTAAAAATAAAATAGCATAAAAGGAGATGATGCTTTGGCGGCATTATGTGTATGTGTATTGCTGGTCATTGCCTGCGGCTATGACTATCTGCAGCACAGAATCCCAAACAGTCTGCTGCTTCTGCTGTTCTTTACCTGCATTGGAAGGCATCTGTTTGGAGCCTGTATTTCTCTGTTTTTCTTCTGCCTGGTAAAGATGGCGGGAGTAATGCTTCTGGCCTATCCTCTCTTCAAAATTGGATGTATCGGCGCAGGAGACGTAAAGCTTTTGGGAATCTGTGGGGGCTGTCTGCCCGTCTGTAAAATTCCGTCTTTCTTATTTTTTTCTCTGCTTTCAGCGGCAGTTTTTTCCCTGATCAAAATACATAAGGAGCACAATGCAAAGGAAAGGCTTGTCTATCTATGGAGATATCTGACAGTGACAGCGCAGACCGGAAAATGGAGCCTTTATCTGGAAAATGAAAAGGAACGAAAAGCGGCAGGAATCTGTCTTTCGGGGCCTATATTTTTAAGTGTGCTTTTTTATCTGGGAGGTGCCTATTGAAGTATAGAAAATTGGATATCCTGGCACTGTGTGACAGGGAGGAGGAATATATACAGTCATTTGCAGAATATGTGAAAAGATACAAGAATCTGCCCTGGGAACTGCATGTTTACACAGACCTGGAGGAACTGATGCGCGGGGAAGAGAATAATTTTATTTCTGTGCTGATAATGGCGGAATCGGTTTTCGGACCGGAATGGAAAGGACTAAAGGCAGGCTGTACCGTAATCTTAAATGAAAGCGGGGTGATAAGATATCCAGACCTTAAGAACGTGGACAAATACCAGTGTGCGGAAAATGTGGTCAAGGAGCTGGTCGAAGCCTATGCGGAAGTGGCAGAAAATCCGCTGCCAGGACTGGCACAGGGCGGCAGCGCCAAGCTTGTGGGAATTTATTCGCCGGTGAGAAGATGCCTGCAGACCTCCTTTGCCCTGACTCTGAGCCAAATGCTGGCGAGAGATAGTCCGACACTGTATTTGAATTTTGAGCACTATGCGGGAATCGGCGGAATTCTGCCGGATATGCAGGTGAAAGACCTGGGAGATCTGCTCTATTTTCTCAATGGAGAGGGGGACAAGTTTTCCCTGCGGATGGAGACCTTGATACAAAAGAAGGGCAGTCTGGACTATATTCCGCCCATGAAGGCGGGACAAAATCTTCTTACGGTAACGCCTCAGGAATGGAGACGGCTTTTGACCAAAATCGAGGAAATGGGAAAGTATGAATATATTATTCTGGATTTAAGCGAGAGCATTCAGGGGCTTTTTGAAATTATGAGCAGATGTTATAAGATTTTTACCCTGACGCAGAGTGACAAAGCAGCCGAAGGGAAGCTTCTGCAGTATGAGCAGCTTCTGGCCCTGTACCAGGCGGAGGAAATTCTGCAGAAAACAAGCAGACTCTGTCCGCCCCGCTTCGGAAGGCTTCCCGAGGAGCCGGAGCAGTATACCAAAGGGGAGCTGGCGGAATATGTAAAGGAAATCCTCAAGGAATTATGAAAAGGAGGCTGTGATATGGAGGCTATAGAGTATGGAGAATGGAAAAGAAATCTGCGCCGGGAGGTGCAGGAACGGATGGATTATATTGCAGATGTTTCCGATGAGGACGTGGAGGAGGCCATAGACGAGGTTTTGCTTGAGCAAAAAAGGCTGATGCTGTACCCGGTGGAAATGCGAAAAAGGTTGAAAAAAGAGCTTTTTGACTCTTTACGCAGACTGGATATCCTGCAGATTTTTGTGGAGGACAAAGCGGTCACTGAAATCATGATCAATGGAAAGGATCACATATTTATTGAAAAAGAGGGACGTCTCAGGGAGCTTGACACGGGGTTTGAATCCATGGAAAAGCTGCAGGATGTGATTCAGCAGATTGTGGCGGGCTGCAACCGTGTGGTAAATGAAGCTTCTCCCATTGTGGATGCAAGGCTGGAAAACGGCTCCAGAGTGAATATTGTCATGAACCCTGTGGCGCTAAACGGCCCCATTGTGACAATAAGGCGCTTCCCGGACAAACCGATTACAATGGAGTATCTCATTGAAAATCAATCTGTCTCCAAAGAGGCCGCAGATTTTTTGAAAAAGCTTGTCCGCGCAAAATACAATATATTTATCAGCGGCGGCACGGGAAGCGGAAAAACTACCTTTCTGAATGCGCTTTCCGCTTTCATTCCCTCGGATGAACGGGTGATCACCATAGAAGACAGTGCGGAGCTGCAGCTGCAAAAGCTCCCTAATCTTGTGCGGCTGGAAACGAGAAACAGCAATGTGGAGGGCTGCCTGGAGATTACCATACGTGATCTCATCCGGTCCTCCTTGCGGATGCGGCCGGATCGGATCATTGTAGGAGAGGTGCGGGGAGCAGAGGCCATTGATATGATGCAGTGTCTGAACACAGGCCACGATGGCAGTATGTCCACGGGCCACGCAAACAGTGGAGCGGACATGGTGGCGAGACTGGAAAATATGATTCTCATGGGAATGGACATTCCTCTTGCGGCCATAAAGAAACAGATTGCTTCCGGATTAGATATCATTGTGCATCTGGGAAGGCTTAGGGACAAATCCAGGAGAGTATTGGAGATTACAGAAATTGCAGGCTTTGAAGGCGGCGAAATACGGCTCAATCCGCTGTTTCGGTTTGAAGAGACGGGGGAGGATGAAAAAGGGAGCGTAGCAGGCTGCCTGCACAGGAAAGGAGCATTGCTTCATGAGGACAAGCTCAAAGCGGCGGGATTATCATAAATATTGCTGGAAAAAGGGAGAGCTTTTGGCTGCTGCTTTACAATCGGCGGCAGTGACAGGATTTCTTGCAGTCTTTTTTTACCGCAGCTTTTGGGCGGCGATTCCTCTGTCTGCGGCAGGTATGCTGTTTTTCCGCAGCCTTGGACAAAAAAAGGCAAAACGGGCCAGGGAGGAGCTGACGGTGCAGTTTAAGGAGTGCATTTTGTCCGTGTCCGCAGCCCTCAGGGCAGGATATTCTCTGGAGAATGCTTTTTTGGAAAGCAGAGCGGATATGCTGGTTTTATATGGGGAGGGCTCTATGATCTGTCAGGAGCTTGAGATAATCCGTAAGGGACTTGTAATGAATATTCCCTTAGAGGAACAGCTTTCTGATTTGGCAGACAGAAGCGGCAGCTCTGAAATCGCCCAATTTTCCAGCGTTTTATCCATCGCAAAGAAAAACGGCGGGGACCTGCCGAAAATGATCCGGACATCCTCGGAGCTGATTGGCCGCAGAATCGCGGTCAAACAGGAGATGAAAACCCTTCTAAGCGGCAGACAGATGGAACAAAATATAATGAAGCTTATGCCTTTTGTGGTTTCCTTTTATATCAGTGTGAGCAGTCCAGGATATTTCGATGTGCTTTATCACAATCTGCAGGGAATTGCTGTGATGACTCTGTGTCTGGCGGTTTATCTGGGGGCATGCGCTGCGGGAGAGCTTGTGATGAAAAAGGTTTTAACGGATGGTTTTGTTTAGGGGAGGTGGCAAATGATTGGGGCGGTGGCTGTGATATTTGTGATTTATGCTGTTCTGGCGTTTTTATCTCGAAAGGAGGATTGCTGTGGCGTAGAATCTGTTGTCTTGAAACCTTTTGCCCGCATGGCTGTTTATCTCTACAAAAATGCCTGCATCCGGAGGCTTCCTTTGTTTCGCTCTGACCAGGTGGAGGCAGATGTGCGCAGATTGTATCCGGGGGAATGCGGGCAGCAATCTCAGACCTGGTATTATGTGGAAAAGCTGTCTTTGTCCCTTGCTTTGGTCTTTGTGGGAACTGCTTTTGCCTTTTTAATAGATTGCAGGGAAAAAAGCAGTCTGGCCCTGACCAAAACGGGAATAGTGGAAAGAACCAAAGAGGAGCGGACACTTTATCTCACAGCTGTCATTGACTCTGAAGAGGAGGAGGCTTATAAAAATGCCTTTACATTACAGGTGGCGCCCCAAAGGCTTACGGAAGAGGAGCTTGCTTCCTGCTATGAGGAATTTGTTGAAAAACTGCCGGAGCTGATTCTGGGAGACAATCCCTCTCTGGATCAGGTGTGGCGGGACTTGGAATTGCTTCAGGAATATGAGGGTTTTCCCTTTTCTCTGGAATGGTCTACGGACAAGCCGGAAGTATTGGGAGCTTCGGGCCGGATCTATGACAACCAGAAAACAGGAGAGGTTTTGCTTGCGGCGGAGATTTCATATGGGGAGAGGAAATGGCAGGAAAATGTGACAGTTTGTGTGACGCCGCCGGTTCTTACAGCACAGGAGCGCATCTATGAGGAACTGGAAGCACTTTTGTCGGCCGCAGAGCAGGACAGCCGTATGGAGAAGGAGTGGGCCCTTCCCGCCGCTGTTGAGGGAAAGGAGGTGAAATGGGAACAGGCTGCGGAGAATAAGGGAATTATTTTGTGGATTATGGCGTTGGCGGCAGCAGGCGCAGTTTACTTTTTAAAGGATAGAGATCTGCACGAAAGAATTGAAAAAAGAAAGAGGCGGATGAAAAGAGAATATCCTGATATTGTACATAAGCTGGCATTATATCTGGGCGCAGGAATGACTGTGAGAGGCGCTTTTCAGAAAGTGGCAAAGGAAGCGGAGAGGGGAAGGGGAGCAAAGGAAGCCGTTGGACCTGCTTACGAGGAAATGCTCCATGCCTGCAGGGAAATGCAGGCGGGAGTGTCCGAAGGGGCTGCCTATGCCAGTTTTGGAAAAAGAACGGGCATTCAGGAGTATATGCGGCTCAGTACGCTGCTGATGCAGAACCTGAAAAAGGGAAACAGCACGCTTCTTGAGAGACTGGCAGAAGAAGCGGATAAGGCTGGGGAGGAGCAGCTGCAGAGTGTAAGGCAGCTGGGGGAGGAGGCGGGGACAAAGCTGCTGCTGCCCATGGTGATGCTGCTTTTTGTGGTAATGATTATGGTAATGCTGCCGGCGTTTTCTTCCATGGGTGTGGTATAAAAACAAAAATTGTAAATTGGCAGCTATCTGATGGAATAGCATGCAGAAGGGAGCAAGAATGCAGAAATTAAAAAATTTAAAGCAGCTGATAACGGAGGAGGATGGCATGGGAACGGTGGAGGTCATTCTGATTATCGTTGTACTTGTGGGTCTGGTCATAATATTTAAGGAACAAATTACGGATATTGTGAATTCTATTTTTTCCAAAATTACAAAACAGACAAACAAGATTTGAGAAAGCCTGGATTGGAGAGGAGGCGGAAAATGGAAACCATAAGGGGAAAAAAGGACGCGTATCTGACGGTCTATCTGGCGCTGTCCATGGCAGTGCTTCTAGCCCTGTGCCTTGTGCTGCTGGAGGGTGCCAGGAGAAATGGGGCGGCCCTGGAGGCGGAGTGCATGGCGGAGATGAGCTTAAACAGCATTCTGGCAGAATACCACAAAGAGCTCTTCGAGCAGTATAATCTTTTTGCGCTGGATGCCTCTTATGGTACCAATTATCCGTCTCCTGCAAATACGGAAAGGCATTTGTGTCACTATCTGCAGCGAAATTTTTCTTTAGAGGACCTGTTTCTTTCCGATTACTGGTACAGGGACTTCTTTGCCCTGACTTTGAAAGAGGCTTCCCTGACTGGGATTTCCATCCTCACGGATCAGGAAGGAGGTGTGTTTCGAAGGCGGGCTGTGGAGGCTATAGAGGCTGATGTGGGACTGACTGTGCTGAAAGAGCTTTCGGAATGGTTGAAAACAGTGGAAATCAACAGTCTTGAGGACGGAAGTGTGGAGCAGAAAAAAGCAGAGATCGACAGGCAGATACAGGAATACAACGGGAAAGAGATTCAGCTTCCGGATGGGCAATGGAAGGTTGTGGAGATTGAAAATCCCACCTGGAAATTGGAAGAGAACAAAAGAAAGGGTATTTTAAAACTGGTAATAGAGGATCAGGAACAAATATCCCAAAGAAGCATTGCGCAGGAAGCGTTGATAATGGACAGGATTAAGAAGGGAGAGGTCAACAGTGGGAATATGGATATCCATATTCCCGAGGAGGAATCCCTGGCGGATCAATTTCTTTTTCGAGAATATCTGATGCGTTATATGGGAAACTATGGGGCTGAGAATGCGGAAGGCGCTTTATTGTACCAGCTGGAATATTTGATTGCAGGAAAGGAGAATGACACGGAAAATCTAAGAGGTGTGGCCAATCGCCTTTTGGCGCTGCGTGAGGCCGCAAATGCACTGTATCTTTTTTCTGACAGTGAAAAAAGCATGGAGGCGGAGCTGGTGGCCGGGGTGATTGCCACATTGCTGGCAGTACCGGAAATCACAGAGCTTTTGAAGGTATCCTTATTGCTTGGCTGGGCATACGCAGAAAGTCTTTATGATGTAAAGACGTTGCTGGAAGGAGGAAAAATCCCGCTGATCAAGGATGATGCCACATGGCATTTTGGCCTGCAGGGGGCCCTTGAGGCAAATATTTCCAATGAAAATTTTAGGGAAGAGACAGGACTTAGCTACGAGGATTATCTGAGAATTTTTTTAATGCTTACGGACACAGACAAGCTTACAGGCCGGGCAATGAACCTGGTGGAGGCAGATATCCGGCTGACCGCCGGAAACGCGGATTTTCGTCTGGACGGATGCTTTGACAGAATAGAAGCGTATATTTGTGTGGAAAGCGCTTATGGCTATCAATTTGAATTGACAAGACAAAAAAGCTACTAAAGAGAAGGAAGGTGAATGGCGATGTCCCCTTTATGGAGAAAAGAAAAAACAGAACAAAGTAAACTAATTTTCAAGAGACCTTCTCCGAAGCAGACAACAAAATTTCAAAGCCTTGCCCGAGGCTTATACTCCTTAACCCCCTTTTTACTGATAAAGCACTCCATAAAGGGGATATCGCTGTCCACCTTTTTTGAAAGAAAAAGGCAGGCCGGCATGACAGTGGAGGCAGCAGTAGTCTTGCCCATTTTTCTGTTATTCTTTTTAAACTTGAGCTGCGCGATGGAAATGATCCGCCTGCATGGCAACCTGCAGCTTGCGCTGCAGGACGTGGGAAACAGGCTTTCTGTGTACGGATATGCTTTTAAGGAGGCAGACCTGCAGGAAAACGTGGCGGGGATTGTGCTGTCCTATGGATATGTAAAGGAAGAAATGACAAAGTATGCAGGAGAGGATTATCTGGATGCTTCTCCCTTGGCATATGGCGCAGAGGGACTGCAGTTTTGGGAGAGCAAAGCGCTTGGAGACGATGGGGAATTCGAAATCAATGTCACTTATTTGGTATCGCCGTGGTCGGACTTGGCGGGATTTCTCCCATTTCGGATGGGAAATAGATATTACGGGCATTTTTGGACGGGGTATGAAATACCGGGTGCTTCCGGAGAAGAAAAAGCGCAGACGGTATATGTAGCGGAAAACGGCAGAGTGTATCATGAAAGCATTGGATGCAGTCATCTGACCCTGTCAGTGACAGAGACTTCGCCGGCAGAGGTGCTGAAATTAAGAAACGAAAATGGCGGCAGATACAGCCTCTGCGAAAGGTGTGGCACGGACAAAGGAGGTGATGCGGTGTTTATTACAAGTGAGGGCAGCCGCTATCATTGCAGGCAGGACTGCCCGGGACTTAAAAGAACCATATTTTCCTTGATTAAGACGGAGGCGCAAAAGGAATTTGCCCCCTGCAGCCGTTGCACAAAATAAAGAAGCGGATTAGTGTCGGAATGGAGATTGTTATGATACGGAAGATTTTTCTATTGTCTTATCTGGGTGTCTTAAGCGTATGGGACATCAAAGAAAAAAAGGTACCCTTGTTGATTCTTTTAGCGGGCTGGGGAATTGTGCTTTATAGTGTGGTCACAAAAAAACCCTGGAATACATGGAGCTGGCCCGGAGAAGCATTCCGGCTGCTGCCTGCACTTTTGCCCGGATTCATTCTGCTGATAGCAGCAAGGATAACCGGAAAGGTGGGAAGCGCGGATGGAATGGTTTTACTGCAGCTGAGTATGCTTATGGAGTATCCGGCGTGCGTACTCTTATTTTGGGTGAGTATACTGCTTGTGTTTGCATTTTGCGTGGTCATGTTTTTGTTCCGCAGAGTACATAAAAACAGCAGAGTACCGTATCTGCCCTTTTTGCTGGCTTCTTGCTTTATATTATGAAACAAGCAAGAGGAGAAAAGATTGAAAATTAAAATTTTCAATCCGGAATTTGTGCTGCCGCACAAAGTTCCTTCTGATTACAAAGCCGCTCACGCGGCAGAATGAGAGAAAATATGAAAAGAAAAGTACAGGCATATTTTACCGTGGAAGCCGCTATGATCATCCCGGTGGTTATCAGCGTTATTCTGTTTATAATCGGCCTTTGGTTTTTTCAATATGACCGCTGCCTGTTAGAACAGGATATGGGGGCCCTGGCGCTTAAGGGGAGCGCTGTGAATGCTGAGGACAAGACAGAGGCGGCAGAGCAGATGAAAGACTGGCAGAGCCGCATTTCCAGGGACAAATTTGTTTTGTGGAATCAAAAAGAGGTGGAAATCAAGCTGGAAAAGGATACCATTGCCGTGAGAGGAAGCGGAGAGCTGGAATTTCCCTTTGCAGGCATGGATTTTTGGGGGAATGCAGTTTGGAGGGCTCAGGCCCGGTATGAAAATCATAGGATTGACCCTGCTTTGTTTGTGAGAAATTACCGCAGGATAGTGGAGGGAGAATAAATGTTGGAGACAGAATTTGTACGGAGCCTAAATCACAATTACGAGAGAATATTGCTGGACCAAAAGCCGGAAGAAAGAAAATATCAGTACTGCATTTTAAGCAGAGGGGGAATCAGGGGACTACTTTCCTGCAGCCTGCGCTATATCAACGGATCGGCCTATTTATATTATGATATTACCTCGCGCCAGAGCATTGCGCAGCTTTACAGCAGCCGTTTCCTGACAAGGCAGTGGATGAAGGATTTTATGTGGGGGCTTGGGCAGATCATGGGGGAGCTGGAAAGGTTTCTGCTGGATTACCGCAATATTCTCTGGCAGCCCGGTCAGATTTTTCAGGATTTGGAAAATAATATGTTTTCTTTTGTCT
This sequence comes from Candidatus Acetatifactor stercoripullorum, assembly GCF_944382095.1. Taxonomy (NCBI): domain Bacteria; kingdom Bacillati; phylum Bacillota; class Clostridia; order Lachnospirales; family Lachnospiraceae; genus Acetatifactor; species Candidatus Acetatifactor stercoripullorum. The sequence goes on along the minus strand of NZ_CALWMU010000003.1, from coordinate 5,200 downwards.
ATGTTCCATACTATGAAGGAGAAGGCGGGTTTCTGGAACTTTTGGACTTTTGGGTGGAGCGCATTGATTACGAGGACGAGGCACTCGTGGAATGTGTCTATAAAATGTATGATCGATTTACACACAGCGGCGAGGCGTATCTGCAGGCTCAAATATTTGAAGATGCAAAGGCGCTGGAACAACGGGAGGATAAAAACGTCTGGGAAGAAAATCAGCCTCAGGAGGAAGAGCTGAAAAAAGACAAAGAGCCGGAGACAATGCAGAAGATGGAAAGCATGCTGCAGGAGGAAATAAAGGATAAAAAGGGATTTTTGCATTTTTGGGATGGGAAAAAAAGAAAAAACAGAGAAATACGGAATCTGTATGAACAGGAAATGCGGCAGGCTATGAGCGGTTACGCAGTTGCGGAGGATACGGCTTATGAGGAACCGGAGCTGGGAAAAACCATTTATATAGAGACGAAACAGGAGGAGCGGGAGAGAACGCATGGACTTTACACGCGGGAAGGGCGGCTCCTGGCAAGGCTTGACAAAACCGTGTTTTCAATTGGCAAAAAGAAAAGCGAGTCCGACCTGGTGCTGGAGGATGTGGCCGTCAGCAGGGTTCATGCCAGAATATGTAAAGAAAAGGAGGGGATGTATCTGGAGGACATGAATTCCACCAACGGTACCTTTAAAAATGGACTGAGAATGCAGCCTTATGAAAAGAAGAAGCTGGAGGAAGAGGATGAAATAAAAATTGGGAGAACCGTAATGATATATCGATAGAAAAAAGAAATCAGAAAATGCTTTGGTTGACGGACAGGGGCAAACAGTGGTACATTGTAAAGAGATATCTTTGAGAGGAAGTATGCTGTGTTACAGAGATGGAGAAACTGGCCCATTGTCAGCGGGGCTTTGGTGGCGGTGAATGTAATTGTATATGTGATATGTACTTTTACTGGCAGCCTGTTATATGAAAGAGGGAGCCTGAACATATGGGGCGTGATGGTGGAGAGAGAATACGGCAGGATTATCTGGTCAATGTTTCTGCACAGCTCAGTGAGCCATATTTTCAATAATATGTTTATTCTTTTCTTCCTAGGAGCAATGATCGAAAGAGAAACAGGACATGTGCGCTATGGCATTCTCTATTTTCTCTCAGGGATCGGAGGAAATCTGCTGTCGCTGTTTGGCAAACTAAGGACAAATGATTTTTCCGGGTCTATCGGTGCAAGCGGGGCGGTATTCGGATTGGATGGAGTGCTGCTGGCGATGGTTTTGTTTTCGCCAAGGCCTATGAAAAATGTGACGCCCGCAAGAGTGATACTTATGATTGCTTATTCCCTGTACAGTGGGTTTACCGGGTATAACGTTGACAATGCCGCGCATATAGGTGGCCTTTTGACCGGCTTTTTGGGAGGAACGCTTATGTGCCTGATTGAACGGAGAACAAAAAGAACGCGTGGTTAGAGAGGTGCAGCTTTGAACATTAATATTTACTATGGGGGGAGAGGCATTATTGATGATCCTACCCTGTTTGTAATCAATAAGATGCAGGAAATTTTAGAGGAACTGCGTGTGAATGTAACACGCTACAATCTGTATGAATGCAAAAATACCATACCTACCCTGCCGCAGACATTAAAAGATGCTGACGGCATTATCCTTGCGACTACGGTGGAATGGTATGGGATTGGCGGATATATGCAGCAGTTTCTGGATGCCTGCTGGCTGTTTGGGGACAAAGAGAAAATTTCTCAAATATATATGTGCCCTATTGTGATGTCAACTACATACGGAGAAAGAGAAGCCAAGCTGAATCTTTCCACTGCATGGGAAATCCTGGGAGGTCTTCCCTGCAGCGGTATCTGTGGTTATATTGATAATACGGTAACACTGGAAATGAATCAGGAGTATGTTCGCATTATAGAAAAAAAGGCAGAGAATATGTACCGGACAATCAACCAGAAAATGGCCAGTTTCCCGGCGAGCAATCAGGCCGTACGGCAGAAGGTATCCATTTCCCAGGCCATTGACCTGACGCCTCAGGAGACGGAGCAGCTGTCCCGATATGTCTCTGATGATGGTTATGTACAAAAACAAAAGGAGGATATTCAGGAACTGACGAGTTTGTTTCGGGATATGCTCTTTAATGAAGGAACGGAAAAGGAGGAGGAATACCGGCAGAACTTTGAAAAATGCTTTCGGCCTCAGGCTGGCTTTGAAGCGGAATATGCCATCGGCATAGACGATAAAAAGGACAAATTGATTCTGACTGTAAAGGGGCCTCATATGGAGTGTGTTTACGGAGCACCTAAGCAGCCGGAGGTGGAAATTCAGACCGACAAAATCACGTTGGAGGATATTGTGAACGGAAGAATGACCTTTCAGAGGGCATTTATGTCAGGGGCGATGAAGGTAAAGGGCGATTTCAGAACCCTTCGGATGCTGGATGTGCTGTTTCCCTTTGAGGAGAGAAAGAGTGTATAAACAGACAGTGTAAGGACGTTTCCTGGAAAAGGAGGAAAAGATGAGAAAAGAAGATTGTATTTTTTGTAAAATTGCAAATGGGGAGATTCCATCAAAGTCTTTGTATGAGGACGAAAAGTTTCGAGTGATTCTTGATCTTGGACCGGCAGCCAAGGGGCATTCCCTCATTCTGCCCAAAGATCATGCTGCAAATTTATATGAACTTCCCGAAAAGCTGGCGGGGGATGCGATGATCCTTGCAAAGAAGATGGCGAGTCTTTTGACTGAGAAGTTAAACTGTGACGGCATCAATCTGGTACAGAACAATGGGGAGGCTGCAGGACAGACGGTAGAACATTTTCATATTCATTTAATTCCCCGGTATAAAGGGGACGGACAGAATATTAACTGGGTGCCCGGGAAACCTTCTCAGGAGGAACTGGAAGCGGTTAGAAAGCAGATTTTGGAGTAATGGAATACCATGAGAACAGTGGACGTAAGTGAAGTGACCCGCAACATCAAAGAAATGTGTATTGAGGCCAATTATTTCCTTTCAGAGGACATGAAGGAAGCTATGAAAAGAGCGGCGGATACCGAGAAAGCGCCTCTTGGAAGAAAAATATTAGGGCAGCTGCAGGAAAACATGGACATTGCGGGGGAAGATTGGATTCCCATCTGCCAGGATACAGGAATGGCAGTGATTTTTATGGAAATTGGCCAGGATGTGCATTTTGAAGGAGGGTTTCTGGAAGATGCCGTCAATGAAGGAGTGCGCCAGGGCTACGCAGAAGGATTTCTGCGCAAATCTGTAGTGCGTGACCCCATTTTGCGGGAAAATACAAAGGATAACACACCGGCGGTGGTGCATTATGAAATTGTGCGGGGAGACGGGGTAAAGATTACAGTGGCCCCAAAAGGATTCGGCAGTGAAAACATGAGCAGGGTGTTTATGCTGAAGCCGGCGGATGGAATAGAGGGAATCAAGCAGGCTGTTCTGACGGCGGTGAAGGAAGCGGGGCCCAATGCCTGTCCTCCCATGGTGGTGGGAGTGGGAATTGGAGGCACCTTTGAGAAGTGCGCACTGCTGGCAAAAAAGGCGCTTACCCGTTCCGTAAAAAAGCGTTCCGAGATACCTTATGTTCGTGAGCTGGAGGAGGAAATACTTGAGAAGATCAATAGCCTGGGAATCGGCCCTGGAGGACTTGGAGGAAGCATAACGGCATTGGCGGTTAACGTGGAAACCTATGCTACTCATATTGCGGGGCTGCCTGTGGCAGTGAATATTTGCTGTCATGTAAACCGTCATGTAACAAGAGCACTTTGACGAGGGAACGGGGACGGAAGGAATGGAAAGTATGAACAAGTACATTAGTGTACCGTTAAGTGATGCGGATGCGGCTAAGCTGCGTGCTGGAGACTATGTGTATTTAACGGGGATCATTTATACGGCAAGAGATGCAGCTCATAAAAGAATGTATGAGGCGCTGCAGAGAGGAGAAGCGCTTCCCATAGAATTGAAGAACAGTGTGATCTATTATATGGGGCCTTCGCCTGCGAGAGAGGGGCGTCCTATAGGGTCTGCAGGTCCAACGACGGCAGGCAGGATGGATAGATATACACCCTCACTTTTGGACCTTGGTCTAAAGGGAATGATAGGAAAGGGGAAGAGGACGCCGGAGGTGAAAGAGGCTATTGTGAGAAATGGCGCCGTTTACTTTGCCGCTGTGGGAGGGGCTGGAGCGCTGCTGTCCCGTGCTGTCACCAAATCAGAGGTGGTAGCGTATGATGATTTGGGTACGGAGGCCATTCGTCGGCTGGAGATCAAAGATTTTCCTGCGATTGTAGTGATTGACTCTCAGGGAAATGATTTATACGAGGCCGCAATAGAGGAGTATTGCAGAGAATAATTTGCTTGAAAGCAGGAGAGCATAGATGAAACGTATTATTTTGATGGTACTGCGGCTTCTTTGGAAAGTGCCCTATTATTTTTACCTGATCTGGAAATGCGGAAAGGATGAGAGCATTACCCTGGATGAAGCCTATGCACGGGTAAAAAAGGTTACAAAAGCAGCAAATCATGCGGGAAGGGTAAAAATTGAGGCATATGGATTGGAAAATATTCCCAGGGAGAACGGGTTTGTATTTTTTCCCAACCATCAGGGTCTGTTTGATGTGCTGGTGTTTTTGGATTCCTGCCCGGTGCCTTTTTCCTTTGTGATAAAGAAGGAAGCAAGCAATGTGATTTTGCTAAAACAGGTGGTGGCTGCGTTAAGGGCAATCCCTATTGACAGAGAAGATATAAGACAGTCCATGCAGGTGATTAACCAGGTAACACAAGAGGTGAAAAAAGGAAGAAATTTTCTGATTTTTGCAGAGGGAACCAGAAGCAAAATGGGAAACAGGCTTCTTCCATTCAAAGGAGGAACCTTTAAGAGCGCGGTAAAAGCAAAATGTCCCATTGTGCCGTGCGCTTTAATTGATTCTTTCAAGCCCTTTGACGAGAATTCCATCCGGCCGGTGACAGTGAAGCTGATCTATCTGCCGCCCCTGTATTATGAAGAATATGCAGGCATGAAAACAACAGAAATCGGGGCTGAGGTGAAAAGAAGGATAGAAGAGGCTATTGCAATGGCTGAATCCCAGGCGCAGCTTTGAGAATGGACGCGGGCTGAATTTGCTTATGTGCGATAAAGAAGTAATAGAAGTGTAAAAAATTTTGCCGTTCCTATCCGGCACTTGCGCATTGTGTC